>NZ_JAPZRB010000141.1:0-3840 GCF_027531105.1 Microcystis sp. LE18-22.4A | reverse complement strand
GTTCCAGCGTCGTTTGTTTCGCTTCGCTTTCGCTTCGCTTCAACCGCGCATTTACCAATGTATCTAACTTCCCTAAGTTTGTCAACCCCTTTTGGCAAAATTTTTTGATCTTTTTTCTATCCCTTGCTACATCAGCCTTTCAGACCTTAGTCTTTTTTGCTAGTCCCTTGATTAGAACTGGCGGTGCGGATAACTTAGTTTGTTTGTACTAAATATTCTCCTCAATTTAATTTTTTATTCAATCCCTCTCGATCGCTGGGTCGATTTTGGGGTATGGTTCCTTGAGAATCTATTTTCTGATCGGAAAGCCCTCATGTCTCGCCGCTCCGCTTTACAATCCTATTTACTGGTGCGTTTACTCCTAGCTCCCTTGATGTTATGGACGATCGTGACGGTGGTTTTTCTGCTGATGCGTGTTGCCCCCGGTGATCCCACGGATGCGATTTTAGGCAACCGCGCCCCTGAAAGTGCCAAAAATGCCCTAAGAGAACAATTAGGACTGAATAAACCCCTATTTTTCCAGTACCTAGACTATATTTTCCACCTAATGCGCCTCAATTTAGGAGACTCTTTAACCAGTAAGGGGGTGACGGTATGGGAGATTATCGCTAAACATTTTCCAGCGACGGTGGAACTAACTTTTTATGGAATGCTAATTGCGGTGATAGTGGGAGTCGGATTGGGAATTATCACCGCTTCCCGTCCGAATACCCCCTTAGATGCGGGGGGACGTTTATTTGGACTGATAACCTATTCCTTGCCGATTTTTTGGGTGGGAATGCTCTTACAGCTAATTTTTGCGGTACAGTTGCGCTGGTTTCCCTTGGGGACTCGTTTTCCTTTGAGTGAGACTCCACCCCAGACAATTACAGGTTTATACACCCTTGATAGTCTGATGACTCTACAACTAGATAAGTTGCCCACAGCTTTGTATTATCTAGCCTTACCTAGTTTTACTCTCGGCATTCTCTTGAGTGGGATTTTTGAACGGATGGTGCGAGTTAATCTGAAACAAACTTTGCAAGCGGACTATGTAGATGCGGCCAAAGCGAGAGGAATACCAGAAAAAACGATTATGATCGCCCATGCGCTGAAAAATGCCCTAATTCCCGTAATTACTGTCTTAGGATTAACTTTTGCGGCTCTTTTAGGTGGTGCAGTCTTGACGGAAGTGACTTTTTCTTGGCCGGGTTTGGGAAATCAGTTATATCGCGCGATTTCTCTGCGGGATTACCCAACAGTGCAGGGATTAATGGCTTTTTTTGCGACAATAGTGGTTTTTGCCAGTATTTTTATCGATCTAATCAATGCTTACATTGATCCTCGCATCCGTTATTAATCAGGGAGAGGGAATTATGAATTATGAATTATGAATTATGAAGTGGGGAGGTGGGGAGATGGGGAGACCACTACGCAGTTTAAATACCGTACAGCTTGAGATGAGACAACAGCCGTGAAATTGATGTCACAGCTAATAAAAAATGGATCAGGATTGCTTTTTATCTCTAGGTTGTTGTTAGGTGATTGCTGACTGATTAATAATGGTTGAATGTTAATCGGCTTTTCCTTTTAGGGAGACGAAATCGGGCCTATGGGAATTACTATTGTCACCATTTTGCGGGGGATGAAAAGGATTTCTCACTTCGGGGGGAGTGGGTAAACCCTGTTTCATTTCCGCTACTTTTAAGAGGATCAAATACTCATAAAAAGCTTGCAAAGTACACCAAGCAAAACCAGCTTTACCATCGAGAATTCCCGCCAAGATAAAATACATATAAAACCAACGAAGCAGGGGACGAAAAGGCAATCGTAGAGAAAAATCTTTTAAAGCTCTCCGTCTATCTACTTCAGTTTCACCAAAAAATAAATTTTTCCAACTAACACCACCGTTAGCCAACTGATGTAGGGTTTCTGCCGCTTCATCGGTAGAGTAACGATTATGTTTTTCAATCCAACGACTTAAACCTTTACTACAGGTATAGTGGGGATAGGTTTCTTCTAAAAAAGAGGTTTTTCCTCGACATTCTTCCCTTTCCGTGTGACCATAATCGCTAAACCAGACTTGATCTTTTCTAAATAGACGCATTTGATAACGGGGATACTGGGTGCTGCGACGGATCCAAGTTCCCATAAACATAACTCTTTCGGCCACATAAAAACCAGTAAATTCTTTCTGTTGAGTGGCGCGCAGACATTCTGCGTAGAGTTGGGGTGTCATCCTTTCATCTGCTTCGAGAATATAAACCCAATCGTATTTAGTCTCGATATTTTCTAACATCCAAGTTCTTTGTTTACCATGACTCTCGAATTGATGCTGAATCACGCGCACTGGATAACGAGAAGCAATCTCTACAGTGCGATCGCTACTGTAGGAGTCAACCACAATCACATCATCGGATAGAAGTGCCGATTCCACACAGGCGGCAATATCAATTTCTTCGTTATGAGTGAGAATGTAAATGGAAAACATAGATATAATATGGTGTTTGATTATACGAAACCCGATCGGGCATTAGTCCTATTGTGTACTGGAAAAAGCGGAATGAAAACCTTTATTATCCAAGAAATTTTCTTAAAACTGCCAGACTGAGCCTATTCTAACCTTGATCGCCATTTTGTCAATATTTCTTAAGTATTACTTGAAAAATTCTTTACCTGGGCTTGCGGCCACCGGCGGTGAGCTATTCCCCACCATGAGATAATAGACGGTGCTTTATGTCTCCAGTAATTTTCGATGACTGCTGTTTCCGAGTGTTTTCGTTCTCTCCGTTCCCAGGGGAATTGTGCCTTAATTCCCTTTATTACTGCCGGTGATCCCGATTTGTCTACTACTGCCCAAGCTTTACGCATTTTAGACCGGGCAGGGGCCGATCTGATCGAGTTGGGGGTTCCCTATTCCGATCCTCTTGCGGATGGTCCGGTTATTCAAGCGGCGGCCACCCGCGCTTTAAATCGGGGTGTCAAGTTGGAAGATGTGCTAGAAATCGTCAAAAATGCTCAGGGAGAGGTGAAAGCTCCCATTATTCTCTTTACTTACTATAATCCCATCTATCATCGCGGGATAGATGTCTTTTTAGACCAAATTAAAGCAGCTGGGGTGAGTGGTTTGGTGGTTCCCGATTTACCCCTAGAGGAAGCGGAAAGTCTGCTGCAACCGGCTGCCGCTAAGGGAATTGAAGTGATTTTATTGGTAGCGCCTACCAGTCCCCCGGAACGAATACAAGCGATCGCCAGGCAATCCCAAGGTTTTATTTATTTGGTTAGTGTCACGGGAGTGACGGGAATGCGGAAGCAAGTGGCCACCAGAGTGGAGGAATTGCTCGATTCTATCCGTTCTGTCACCGATAAACCCGTAGGGGTAGGATTTGGCATTTCTGACCCGACACAGGCACTACAGGTGAAAAACTGGGGGGCTGATGCGGTAATTGTCGGCAGTGCCATGGTTAAACGTCTGGCCGATAATTCCCCCGGCGATGGGTTAAAATCCCTCGAAGAATTCTGCCGTAGTTTAAAACAGGCGATTCAGTGAGGGATAAGGAGTTAGTGGATGCGGATTAGAGCGAGCGTTCATGTCTTCTCGTTATGAATTCGTTCAATTTCATCCAGTGCTTTTTTTGCTCGGAATACAGCCCGGAGATAGGCGATCTGGCTCTCCCACGCCGATCGGGGTAGGATGGGGGGGATAGGGTTCGGGTTCTCGTTCATCGAAAAAATGGGTCTGAAACCCCGCCCTTTAGCGATAGCGGAGGGCGGCTTTATACAAGTTAGTGAGAAACAATTAAACCGTTAGAACGACGAATTAACTGAATCTTGCTAACAGCTATTTGTCCCAATCGTTGA
>NZ_JAPZRB010000080.1:0-1420 GCF_027531105.1 Microcystis sp. LE18-22.4A | reverse complement strand
CAGGGTAAGCTCATCTAATTTGGTATAAATTGTACTTGACAAAGATTTCTGAATAGGGTAATCAAATCGCCATAGCACCGTCCCGCACTGCCAGTACCCAGACTTAGCCGCTGCTACCTCTGTATAATTTATAATTAGCCTTAGTCTCACTGTTGTTGATGAAAATTAATGAGGAAATAGCTCATGGGTAAAGGTTTTGCTCCCGTTCTCCCCACCGGAAATAAAGCTCAACTAAAACCTGAGCTTCCTTTAACATCAATAAATGAAATTCAAGCTAGTTTATTGACTTATCTTCAAGATATTCCTGACCCAAGAGCGTCCCGAACCCAAAAACATTTATTAACTGATATTTTAGTCATTGCTGTTTTAGCAGTTATAGCAGGAGCCAAAGGTTGGGAAGACATGGAAAATTATGGACTCAGTAAGCAGTCTTGGTTATCTGAGTTTTTAGAATTACCTAATGGCATTCCTTCTGATGACACTTTTCGGCGGGTTTTTGAACGGATTAACCCGGAAGTTTTGGCCAAAGTTTTGTCTCAATGCCTGCCCCATTTAATCGGTTCTCTTTCGGGGGAAATAGTTCCCATAGACGGGAAAAGTCTCAGAGGTTCTTACGACCGTAATCAAGGAATTAAAGCCTTGCATTTAGTGACGGCTTGGGCGGGGGAGCAGAAATTAGTTTTAGGACAAGTCAAGGTGGAAGATAAATCCAATGAGATTACTGCTATTCCCGCTTTACTAGAACTGTTAGACCTTCAAGGGGCAATTATCACCCTAGATGCTATGGGAACTCAAACGGCGATTATTAATCATATTCAAGCCAAAAAAGCTGACTACGTTGTCGCCCTTAAAGCTAATCATCCGACTCTTTATACTCAGGTCAAAAACTGGTTTGAGCAAGCTCAAGCACATCAATTTGATGGTATTCAATTTAGTTATGATTACCGTCTGGAAAAAGGTCATCATCGCCTCGAAAAACGTTGGTGTTGGGCTGTACCTTTAGAAGCTTTCGGCGGTCTTTATCA
Organism: Microcystis sp. LE18-22.4A; assembly: GCF_027531105.1. Lineage (NCBI taxonomy): Bacteria > Bacillati > Cyanobacteriota > Cyanophyceae > Chroococcales > Microcystaceae > Microcystis > Microcystis sp. LE18-22.4A. The sequence goes on along the minus strand of NZ_JAPZRB010000080.1, from coordinate 395 downwards.
ACAGGCTCAATGGCAAGGACTTCAAAGTATTATCATGGTTAAACGAGTTCGTCATCCTGGTCATAAAACCACTTGTGAAGTCCAATTTTATCTCAGTTCTCTCCCTGCTGATGCTCAAAAAATAGGTAATGCTATTCGTAAACATTGGGGCATTGAAAATCAGGCTCATTGGATTTTAGATGTTACTTTTAATGAGGATCAATGTCGGATTCGCTCTGGTCACAGCCCTCGTAATTTTGCCTTCTTGAGACGAGTAGCACTTAACGCTCTTAACCAGGAATCCACTTACCGACGTAGTCTGGCACAAAAAAGTAAACGGGCGGCCATGGATAATAACTATATGATGGCTGTGCTGAAAGCCTTTTGTCAAGCCTAATTGAGATGCTCTTACCCTG
>NZ_JAPZRB010000367.1:0-11649 GCF_027531105.1 Microcystis sp. LE18-22.4A | reverse complement strand
GGTGGTCGAGGGAATCAACAATAAACTTAAACTAATAAAACGGAGAGGCTATGGCTTTAGAAACTTTCGGAATTTTTGGGTTAGAAGTATGTTATCTTGGCATCTTGTCTGTTGATTTAGCATAAAGGGTAACGAAGAGCCGTAATTCCTCCTAATTTGTGAGTAATATTTTCTAGATTGCCTCGTTTTTGGTTGTCATTAATCCAATCGGAAAAGTAATGCAGGCGACTACAATAACCGTCGAGAATACCGTGGCGATAACGCTGATTTAAAACCTGCTGACTAAAAGCAGAATACTGATAATTTTTTAAAGCAAAATTGTGACTCAAAGCGAGAACTGTTTCCACAAAGAGGACACAATCAAACTCTTTTAAAGAGATAAATAATTTTTCTGTAGGAGAGCGATCGAGTAATCCTGCTTGATATTTTGCTCCTAAAAATTGAGTGGCGATATTCTGGATTATATCAGCCATGGCTAGGCGATCGAGTTGTTGATTTTGGGCGTACTGAACTAATTTTTGATAATTAGGATCGCTGACTTCTTGAGCAAGAATAGTTTCCGATCGAGCTATACTCAAGGGAATTAAAACAGGATTAATTAATAAATAGGGTAAAGTTATCCAATTAAAAAACATTGTCGATCGATTACTGAAAATAATAAGAGTTTATCACCGACTAATACAAATCAACTATCAGAGTTATCAACTGTTAAAATCTGCCAATGTTAGTTATTATTGCTTCATGTATTTTACTATTTATTCTACATAAAATTATTGTCGATATCCTCAAGTTATTGAGGACGTTGAATCCCACCGCGACGTTTAACTTTAAACCCATATGAATAAATTTCAGGTATATTAATTCGATCATCAATCTGACTTTCCACCACACCCAATTGTATTAGATATTGCACAATCCCTTCAGGTTCCTGAACGGGAGGTTTGTTTTCTTTTTCAGGACTCCATGTAGTTGAGCGCACAGCCTCTAAAAAAGTTTCTTTCGGCATAGGAGTTTTTAACCCTTCTAACTTAGTTTTTAGAGATTCTAACCAAGGATATTCTTCCTGTGCTAATTCTTTAATTCTATCCTCTGAAGTATCCATTAAAGCACTCTGGAGATCAGGGGGTTGTAGAAGGTATAGCTCGGTCAGTTGTTCAAAACGTTCTAATCTTTTGGCTGCCGCTAGGTCGAATAATTTTAGAAAAGAGCGAGGAGCAATTCTACCCCCAGTATCCTGAAGATGATTAGGTATCCATCGGTAGGTAATGCCTTTTTTAGGACTAACTCCCATATATTTACCGATCATTTTTTCGATTAATTCTTCAAATAATCGTTCATCACTACTAACATTCCATCCTAGTTGGGTTGAGCTTTCATAAATTAAATTAGGGATCATCTGTAAATAGTCTCTCATTTCTTGATCGGAATTAGCTAACCGTTTAATCCAGAGTTGATAGAGCCAAGAGCGTTGCCATTCTAGCCGATGGGATTGTAATTTAGAAGCATCAGGAAATCCCAAAAATTCCTCTCTAAATAGGTCGGTACGAAGAAATATTTTTGGTCGAATTCTCTCCCAACGACGAGAGCGATCGAGCCAAAAAGCTAATAATTCTCTAATCGGATTAGCTAGAGCATTATAAGTAGTCAATAACCGATCCAATTCATCATAAGTAATAAATAGCCATTGGTCAGAACTAATTAATTGTTCGTCTAATTTGTCAAGAACATAATTTAGATGTTCAAAATTATCTTTAACTAAAATTCTCCATTCTGATAAAAGCGATAACCTATTTTTAAGAATAGTAGTAATATTTGGATCCAATTCTTGACCTATAATGCTGGCAATATCAGATTCTTGTTCCTGTAAAATGACACCTAAAATCAATCCTAACCAGAAACTACGCCATTCAAGATTAGTAGCGTTTTGCATTTCTTTTTCTATAATTTCTGGTGACGGAAATCGTTTTGCAGTTTTGCGAGTGCGACCAAATCCTGCAATCCATCTGGTCTGATTTAAAGGAGCAAGACCTCGAATATTTAAACTATTAACTAAAGCTTCTCGTCCAGAGGGAATGGCTAGTAAACGAAATAATTCTGTTTTACCCACACCCCGACCACCTTGAATTAATAAAATGCTTGGCTCCAAAGCTTTTCTATAATCAACCACGGGTAAGAAATTTTTGAGAAATACGTCTTCATCATCACTTTCCTGTTCAGCAGTTGCTTTTCCAGGAGCAACTGCTCCCATTAATTCCAGTAACTTTTTTTTATCGAATTCAGCCATAATTTTTACCGATTGTTTATAATCACATCACGTCCAAATAATTGACAAAGCTTTTCAGCAATAGTTTGATAAGGAGAATCGGTCATAACTTTCACGAGATTTGCTAATCTCTCTTTTTCTTCTGGAGTATCGTGCCGTGAGTCACGAGTAAAGAGGGCAATATCTCCCCGCAGACTATTATCGTAGGGGACAACTATCGGGAAAAATGGTGCATCAGTATCATTAGAGTTAGGGACATCTTCAGATTCAGTATAATAGTTTTCTTGGAAAATTGTATAGGCTCTTTGTCGAAAATTTCGTAACTCTCTTTCTCGGCCAACTGTTCCTAAAGATGGAGCGAGAGCATGAACTAAAATTAATGGTAAAGGATCCTCAGGGTTAGATAGGGCTAAATGTTGGATAACTTGGGTTAATCCTGCCCAACTTTGTCGAGATTCCGTACCAAAAATAACCACTGCATGGGAAAAATAAGTAATAGCTAAACCACCAATATCATGAAAACCTGCTCTTGCATCCATGAGAATAAAATCCAGTGGTCTGTTTAACCTTGCTATTTCTTCTAGCATTTGTTTTAAAATGCCTTGTAGTTGACCATTGACAAGATTTTGAAAGTCTAAACGAGCCAATTTTTCTAAATAATCTTGATCCACATTTCCTGCTGGTAGCAATTTTAAGATTTCACCTTCATCTCCTAACAAATTTGAGTCATTAATATCTTTTAAACTCAGTTTCCATTTGTCTTTTTGAACTTTCTTTTCTAGCAAATAGTCCATGACACCAGAATTATCGGCAAAATCCTCAGAAAAAATTGTGGCCAGACCGGGAGCTTCTAAATCAAGATCAACTATAGCGACTCGATGACCATTCCGCGCTAAAGTTAAGGCAGTAGCGGCCATAGTAGTGGTGCGACCAACTCCTCCTTTGAAGGAAAAAAAGGAGACAATAGCTGGTTTATATCCTTTTTCAACTTTTTCAAAATCCCAGGGCAATTGCTGCCCAATTTTATTCTCTGTCCATGCTTGTTTAGCCAGATGACGTTCTAGAATATACCATTTCAAGCTTGGCGATTCATCGAACCAAGGTGTCTGAACTCTTTCAGCTATGATAAGATCAATCAGGGCTTTATAAGCATCTCCTTCTCCTTTTTGCCACCAAATATCATGGCCATAGTAATACTCAAGTTTTTCAGACAGGAGTGTAGATAGATGGTTTTCTTCGTTTGATTCTATGTTGTTTTCCTGTTTTAACTCTAGAAATAAGCGAATTTTTCCCTCAACATCACGAATAATAGTCACGGATTCTAGTTTGGCTACAAGAGAACCAAGACTGGAATCCTGAAAGCATTCCCTTACTCTAGTAAAAGTTTCACTAAAACTAATCATCAGAATCTTAAATATCCTTACTAGAAATATAACCGTTTAGCACTAATCTGGGAATAATATCTCGATAAATTTCTTCAGCACATTCAACGGCCGAGTTAGCCTGATCTTCAGTCCAATATCCAGATTGATAATATCTTCTTTCTGGGTGATTTTGCCCTAGGACAGTTCCCCAGATGCGAGAAACTGGTAACTGTTGCTCTAAACGAGGATAGAGAATTCCTAATCTTTCCCTCGCTTTACCTTCTAATTCCTCGAGATCATGTCCGAATTTTTTAGCGGCTTTTTGATCATTTTTAAAATACTGTTCTACTAAAAACTTAAAAGCGCATTCTACTACATAACCAGCTAGGTAAATGGCATTGTCCCAACGTTTTTTAGACAGCAAAATTTTGGCATCTTGCAAATGTCGTCCCGCTGCACTAGCAAATAACTCGGTCATAGATGTATCGAATCAAATAAAAACTTTTTAGCCATAAACCAATTCTACCACCATAACGAAACTTTAAGAACTTTACTTCCTTGTTGTTGATTTTTCAACCTAAACTTGCCAAATTTTCTGAAACTATTGCCTGATTTCCTCACTATAATTAAGCTGTTGACTGTCTAAATTACTCCTTAAGACTGCACTGGAGCGCCGGAGTTGCCAGTCCAAGCATTTGTACTAAAATTTCCCCTACTCAGTTTAAATCCAGTACAGCTTACCTGCTACTGAATCCTAACCCTAACAACAATTTTTGATTTTTACCAGAGGTCTAGGACAAGGACAAAAAGCTGATCTTGATCGAGTCATAGCACTTGCGGCCCTCCATGAGATGATCTCGAATCCTAACCCTGATCATCTTTGAACAGGGACATCTCGTCTGAGGTGCTAACCCATAACATTTTTGTAATTAAAAGTCAATAGATTAAATATTAATTTTTGTAAAGAAAAGCCTGAGCAGTTACTCAAAAAGCTCTTTACCATCTGTTACAAAATATGGCAAGATATTTATCAAATTGTGTCAAAACCCAGAGTAAATGCTCATTGGGGTGACATTTTCTGATACAAAACAGAAACATATATCTAAACACCTTAAACAAAGGGCGATCGTCATCTGATGACGAAAATCCCTTCATACCAGACTCAGCAATCCTAAGGAGAACCATCATATATGTTCACTCACGTCAAGTCCACCATTCGTCACATAGTTCCCGACGCGTTGAATGGTCGATCGCTGGTCAAGGTGGTCTATGTCGTGCTAGAACCTCAGTACCAAAGTGCGCTGAGTAGTGCCGTCAGGGAAATCAACTCTAACAACCCAAAACTAGCGATCGAAATTAGTGGTTATTTAATCGAAGAACTGCGCGATGGGGAAAATTATCGCAATTTTCAGGAGGATGTAGCCAAAGCTAATATTTTCATTGCTTCTCTCATCTTTATCGAAGATTTAGCCGATAAAGTTGTGGCCGCTGTCAGTCCCCATCGGGATCAATTAGACGCGGCGATCATCTTTCCCTCTATGCCCCAGGTAATGCGCTTAAATAAGTTAGGCAGCTTTTCTATGGCACAATTGGGACAGTCTAAGAGTGTCATCGCTAACTTTATGAAAAAGCGCAGGGAAAACTCTGGCGCTGGTTTCCAAGATGCGATGTTAAAGTTATTGCGAACTTTACCGCAAGTCCTGAAATATCTCCCTATGGAAAAAGCTCAGGACGCACGCAACTTTATGTTAAGTTTCCAGTATTGGCTGGGAGGTTCCGCAGAAAATTTAGAGAATTTCCTGTTAATGTTGGCCGATAAGTACGTCTTTGATAACAAGGATGACAGTGTAGTTTACAAAGAACCGGTAGTTTATCCAGATATGGGTATCTGGCATCCTTTATCGATGAAAATGTTCGAGGATGTCAAGGAATACTTCGCTTGGTACAATAACCGCAGTGATATTGCCGATGACCTCAAAGACCCCTTGGCTCCCTGTGTTGGCTTAATTTTACAGAGAACTCACCTCGTTACTGGTGATGACGCTCATTATGTCGCTCTCGTGCAGGAATTCGAGTCTATGGGTGCGCGAGTCCTTCCCGTTTTTGCTGGAGGATTAGATTTTTCTAAACCCGTAGAAGAATATTTCTGGGATAAAAGCTTAAAAGGAGTGGAAGCGGTTGCCATCGTTGACACGGTAATTTCCCTGACAGGATTTGCTTTAGTGGGAGGTCCAGCACGACAAGATCATCCGAAAGCGATAGAATCCTTAAAACGTCTCAATCGTCCCTATATGTGCGCGTTACCGCTAGTTTTCCAAACCACTCAGGAATGGGAAGAAAGCGATTTAGGTTTACACCCGATTCAAGTAGCGCTACAGATTGCTATTCCGGAATTAGACGGTGCGATCGAACCTATTATATTATCGGGCCGGGATGGGACCACGGGTAAAGCGATCGCCTTACAGGACCGGGTGGAAGCGATCGCTCAACGGGCGCTAAAATGGGCTAACCTAAGAAAGAAACCGAAACTCAATAAAAAAGTCGCCATCACCGTCTTTAGTTTCCCCCCCGATAAAGGGAATGTGGGAACCGCAGCCTATCTAGATGTGTTCGGTTCTATCTACGAAGTGATGCAAGCGTTACAAAATAACGGTTATGACTTGCAGGACTTACCCGCATCTCCCCGAGAACTGATGGAAGCGGTAATCCATGATGCTCAAGCACAATACCATAGTCCGGAGCTAAATATCGCCTATCGGATGTCCGTACCGGAATACGAGCGTTTAACCCCCTATTCCGTCCGTTTAGAGGAAAATTGGGGACCACCACCTGGACACCTCAACAGTGATGGACAAAATCTGTTAATCTACGGCAAAGAATTCGGTAACGTCTTTATTGGGGTTCAACCCACCTTCGGTTATGAAGGGGATCCGATGCGTCTGCTCTTTTCTCGTTCCGCTAGTCCTCACCACGGTTTTGCAGCCTACTACACCTATCTCAATCAAGTCTGGAAAGCAGACGCGGTTCTTCATTTTGGCACCCACGGTTCCCTAGAATTTATGCCGGGGAAACAGATGGGAATGTCTGGAGAATGCTACCCCGATAACCTCATCGGGATGATTCCCAACCTCTACTATTATGCCGCTAATAACCCCAGCGAAGCGACGATCGCTAAACGTCGCAGTTATGCGGAAACCATCTCCTATCTCACTCCCCCCGCAGAAAATGCCGGACTCTACAAAGGGTTAAAAGAACTAAGCGAGTTGATCGGTTCCTACCAAACCCTGAAAGATAGTGGGCGTGGGGTGCAAATTGTCAATACCATTGTCGATAAGTGTTTCTTAGTCAATCTCGACAAAGATATAAGTTTACCTGATGGTGATACCGCCCATCTCAGTCAAGAGGAACGGGATAATATTGTCGGTTCGGTCTATCGTAAACTGATGGAAATTGAATCGCGCTTACTTCCCTGCGGACTTCACGTTATCGGGAAACCCCCCTCAGCGCTCGAAGCGGTGGCAACTTTGGTCAATATTGCCAGTTTAGACCGGGAAGAAGACGATTTACTTTCCTTACCTCGAATTATTGCCAACAGCATCGGCCGGGATCTAGAGGAAGTTTATCGCAATAGCGATCGAGGTGTGCTGGAGGATGTGGAATTACTGCAAAACATCACCCTAGCGACTCGCGCTGCCGTTGCCGCTTTAGTCAAGTCCCAAACCGACGCGGAAGGTCGGGTATCGATGCTTTCTAAGCTGAATTTCTTGAATATAGGCAAGAAATCGCCTTGGATCGAAACTTTACAGGAGATGGGTTATCCAAAAGTTGATCCGGTCGCGTTAAAACCCCTGTTTGAATACCTAGAATTCTGTTTAGAACAGGTCTGTGCCGATAATGAATTAGGGGCCCTATTAAAAGCATTGGAAGGGGAATACGTTCTTCCCGGTCCTGGTGGCGACCCCATCCGTAACCCCGGAGTTTTACCGACGGGTAAAAATATCCACGCTTTAGATCCCCAGTCTATCCCGACCCTAGCGGCGGTAAAATCGGCTAAAATCGTGGTGGATCGCCTGTTAGAACGGCAAAAACTGGATAATGGCGGTAAATATCCCGAAACCATCGCTTGTGTTCTCTGGGGAACTGATAATATCAAAACCTATGGGGAATCCCTAGCACAAATTCTCTGGATGGTGGGGGTTCGTCCTGTTCCCGATGCTTTGGGACGGGTGAATAAATTGGAATTGATTCCCCTAGAGGAATTAGGAAGACCGCGCATTGATGTGGTGGTCAACTGTTCTGGTGTCTTCCGGGATTTATTTATCAATCAGATGAACTTGCTTGACCAAGGCGTAAAAATGGCTGCGGAAGCAAACGAACCGATGGAGATGAATTATGTCCGTAAACACGCTATTGAACAAGCAAAAGAAATGGGTTTAACGGTTCGACAGGCAGCCACCCGCATCTTTTCTAATGCTTCCGGTTCTTATTCTTCTAACATCAATCTCGCGGTGGAAAACAGCAGTTGGGAAGACGAAAAAGAGTTACAGAATATGTATCTCAACCGCAAGGGTTTTGCTTTCGACTCGGATAACCCCGGGATGATGGCCGATAATCGTCAGTTGTTTGAAGCATCCTTAAAAACTGCCGAGGCAACTTTCCAAAACTTGGATTCTAGCGAGATTAGTTTAACCGATGTTTCCCACTATTTCGACTCGGACCCGACAAAAGTTGTGGCTAGTTTACGCGATGATGGCAAAAAACCGGCGGCCTATATTGCCGATACTACCACCGCTAATGCTCAGGTGCGTACTTTATCGGAAACCGTGCGCTTGGATACCCGCACCAAGTTACTCAATCCCAAATGGTACGAGGGAATGCTAAGTCACGGTTACGAAGGAGTCCGAGAATTATCGAAGCGTTTGGTTAATACGATGGGATGGTCGGCAACTGCTGACGCGGTGGATAATTGGGTTTATGAAGATGTCAACACCACTTTTATTCAAGATGAGGAAATGTGTCAGCGTCTGATGAATCTCAATCCTAATTCTTTCCGCAAGATGGTGGGAACCCTGCTAGAAGTTAATGGTCGCGGTTACTGGGAAACTTCTCAAGAGAATTTAGACCGCTTACAGGAACTTTATCAAGAAGTGGAGGACCGTATCGAAGGAATCGAGTAGAATAGATAGATAAGACTTGAGAGACTGGCTAATTACCGGTCTCTTGAGTTTTCAAAAAAGATGAAAAATAACTTTTGGGGGTTAATTTGGTCTAGTTTTAACGAAATTCAAGGGGTTTTACTCGGCCTTCTTGGATTTTTAGGAGGTATTGCTTTAATTCGTTATTCCTTCAATACTTCTATTCCTTTAGACCTAGTAATTATTGTCAGTTTCTTCACCTTGCTGTTAATCGCTACTTTGTTAAGCGCTGTTAACACGCTTCTTAGACAGAAGCAAAAATTAGAGGCAGAAGTTAAGCAACTTCAGGAGGTAAACCAAAAGCTAGAGACTGAAATTAAACAGCGCATTATCCCTAAAATTCTAAGAGTTCAAAAGGACGCAAACAATAATATTCGATGCTTACTGGAAGCATCAGATTTATTCGCCCATAAATCTATGATATCTTTGTATTATACAGATGAAGATGATTTCGAGAGGTTGATAGGAGTAGGATTCGTCTATTCTCTCAATCATAAGGGACGAATTCAAGTAGTGATCGATGAACCAGAAATAACCTATCAAAATATTTTAGATAAACTGGCCAACAATGATTTAAAAGTTATGCAACAAACTAGAGTTAGTCCGAGCGTTATTAAGAAATTCAATCAACCATAGAGGTAGAAATGGAAAACGTCACAGAAACTCCCCTTTTATCCCCCAAAGGAACTTTTCCTGCCACTGTCGTTAAGGTTATTAACGACCATAAATTAGTCATGAATAGAGGTGAACAGAACGGAATTCGAGAAGGTCAAAGAATGATGGTTTATCGTATCGATGACGAAGAAATATTAGATCCGCATACTGGCGAATCTTTGGGTCATCTTGACTTAGTAAGAGGTACGGGAAGAATTATTTTGGTTCAAGATAAAATATCTATTATAGAATCAGACAAAAAGCCAGACATAGACTTAAATAAACTTTCTTATTTGATCGTAGAATATTTGCAGAAACCTAGAGAATTGTCTGAATTATCTTATATCCCCCCCTTGACTCCTTCTGGAATTGAATACTTAGCAAAGAAAGAGTTACAGTCAACGAGAGAAAGAGAGTTAAAATCAATGATTGATAAATTAGGAGAAAGACTACCGTTTGAAAATCCTCAAGTTGGCGATCTAGTCAAGCCTATTTAATCGTTATAATCAAAAATTAGTCCGGTTGTGCATTTTATTCAGCAAAAAAAGGATTAAGAGGGTTTCTGTCGGGTTGTCGGGTTTCGTAGCCTCAACCCGACCTACGAATTTACTACCATTTTTGTCTAGGAAAAACTAATTCCCGATTTACCCGGATGTATGAGTCAGGGTGAAACTTTAGAAGAAGTGATTATTAATATTGAAGAAGCGAGCGAATTTGGATAGAGACGGTTTATTTTGGTAGATCTTTTTGCGTAGGTTGGGTTGAACGAAGTGAAACCCAACAACTGAGGGTTTCTGTCGGGTTTCGTGACCTCAACCCGACCTACGAATTTACTTTTTTGCCCACTAAAGTATCCCATCTCGATTGCTCCTAAAGAAGAATTGAGGGAGCTAGAAAGTTATGGATAGAGACAGTTTATCATAGTGGTAAAAAAGTAATTCCTTCACCTTCTCAAAGATAAATTTTCTCACTATCGACTCACAGCGATCGCATTCTGCTGGAATTGAGGGATAACTTTCTCCGGTCCGCAAGCCGGAGGAGACAAAACTGGTTTATGCTAGAAAAAGTTACTCTTAACGTAACTTTACAAAGTCATCGATCGCCCACATTTATGGATTGCATCATCAATCGTCGAGCGAGGTTTTCAGCCAGCCATCGCTATTATCTACCAGAATGGGACGAAGCCGAAAATCAAAGACGTTTTGGTCTTGGTAGCCGTTTTCCCGGTCATGGTCACAATTACGAATTATACGTCTCCCTATACAAAGAACTCAATCCTTATGGCATGGTGGAGAATCTCTCCACCGTGAAACAGGTAATTAAACGAGAGATAACCAGTCAATTAGACTACTCCTATCTCAATCAAGTCTGGCCGGAATTTCAGCAAACCCTACCCACCACAGAAAATATCGCCAGAGTTATCTGGCAAAGATTAGCACCCTATTTACCATTAGTCAAAATTCAACTATTTGAACACCCCGAATTGTGGGCAGAATATCAAGGAAAAGATATGGAAGCAACTTTAACCGTCAAAACCCATTTTAGTGCCGCCCATCGTTTAGCTTTACCGCAATTAACCCTCGAACAAAACTCGGAAATCTACGGCAAATGCGCCAGGGTAAACGGTCATGGCCATAATTATCACCTAGAAGTATCCGTGGCGGGGGAAATCGATCCCCGCACCGGTATGATTGTAGATCTAGGGGATTTACAAAAAGCGATCGATGAATTGGTAGTAGAACCCTTCGATCATACTTTTTTAAATAAGGATATTCCCTACTTTGCCGAAGTGGTTCCCACCGCGGAAAATATTGCCTTACATATCGCTCAACTATTAGGGGAACGGATCCGCCAATTAGGAGCCGAATTAGATAAAGTTAAACTGATTGAAAGTCCCAATAATTCTGCGGAAATCCACTGTCGTGGTTTGGTTCAAGCTCCCCGACAACTTCTAGAAAAAACCCTGACAGCCGTTTAATTGCCTGTTAGTTAAGGTGATTAGGGTGAGCATGGCTCACCCTGATGGATTTAATTAGGGTTTGCTGAATAAATCTAAAAACCTTGTTGGATAACGCTTTTAGACTTTTTTTGCCTCAAAAAGTGCCGACCTTTGGAGTGATTGGGGGGAAAATCCCTGGACTTTTTTCCTGAAAATTAGGTAATTGACCACATG
>NZ_JAPZRB010000529.1:0-19547 GCF_027531105.1 Microcystis sp. LE18-22.4A | reverse complement strand
AAATCCGTTGAGTATAGGCTACATAGGGTTTGCGGCAAAAAGTTTTTCCTGGGGGCAGGGTGTAGGGTGTGGGGTGTGGGGTGTAGGGTTTTACCGATTTTGAGGGGGTCAATTACCTAATTTTCAGGGAAAAAGTCCAGGGATTTTTCCCCCGATCACTCCCAGATCCATTACTTTTTGATGGCCAAAAGGTCTAAAAGTTTTACCCAACAAGGTTTTTAGATTTATTCAGCAAACCCTACATAAACAAACTATAATCTACATGAAAGAAATGTCCTAATAATTTCGCCTGTTCTTGGCTAATTGACCCTTTTCCTGCAATTAAACTAGAAGCAATTTTGTCAGAGCCAAGGATTATGGCTATGTCTTTCTTGTTAACGCTTTGTTGCTCCATCAAAAACAATAACATAGAATTAGGTGTGGTTGATTCTTGTAGATAAAAGCTTCTTTCAAAATTCTCAATTAAAAAAATTAGAAGCTCATAAAGTTCATCTTCTTCGGGAGTTCGATGCTGACGGTGCATCAATTCTTCGACAATAACCAGAGCTTTTTCATTTTCTGCTTCTGTTCTGATAACTTTAGGTAAATGGCGAGCTAGTAATTCTTTGTATTTTTCTGGATTAAAAGTAAGGGTCATTTTTCCATTGCTCCTTATCGTATTCAGCGTGAGTTAAAACATACTTGATATAAATTAGCCGCTTCTGATAATCGATACTGGTTATAAGGCGATAACGATTTCCTTTAATGTTAAAAACAGTAAAATTACCAACTGCTTCTGCTTGGGGAAATACTGTTTGAACCTCAACTAAATTATACCAAATTGCTTGACTGGCAATTTTATGCCAATTTTCTAAAGCTATTCGGGAATCAGCGTGTTTATTCGTAAATTCTCGTAATCTTCGATAGCTGATGACGTGCATTTATAAAAACAAACATAAATTATCTCTATTGTTAAAAAAGGTGGACAATGCTCATTAAATAAAATTAAGGAATACATTTTTTAACTTGCTCAAGAGACAATCCCAACGTACTAGCAATTTGCTCGGCCGTCAAGCCAAGCTCGACTAAGTTTGGAATAATTTCTAGTTTTGCTTTTTGTCTTTCTCTTTCCAGAATTGTCAGGCTTTCTTTAACATAAGGTATAGCAGTTTCTTCTATTATTGATTCAATATTTTCTGTCTCATAACTTTGTGAAGGATTAGCACAGAGGTTAATGTTACCGATTTGCACAGGATTAACCATATTGGAGTACGCATTTGCCACTCCTAATCTTTCAATAGTAGCACGGAAATTAGACTTATTTAAATCTTCTCCTAAAGCTTCGGAAAGAATGCGCCACAGTTGATAAGCTTCATCTTTAGTATGCCCTGCCGAACAATGATATTCTTCAGAAATATGGGTATATTTTTTTCCATTAAGGACTCCCTTCAGAATCGCAACTTGCAGACTGTCAAGATGTTGCCCCGTTTGTGCGAAAACTAGGTCATCCACGTATTTCAACACCGCTTGTACGTCCATTAACCTGTTGCTTCATACCTCTAACGCCCACCCGTTATTATCCGCTATAATCCGCTTTTTGTCAAGATTATTAATAAAACTCCCGCCTTTATCCGCCACCATCCGACTTTAGATTAGCTGAAATCAGGCTTATGCTTGAAGCAGGAATTGATGAGGCTAAAAGAATGGCTAATAAAATTACCACCATAACACTAGCTACTGGAGTTTTCCTCGGTTGTGCAGTCATTGAAACTCCCGTTGTAAATTCTGCTCCAACATTACTCGGACCAACTCCTTATCTTAGCTTTAATGATAGTCCATTTAAAAATGTTAACTTTAGCTATTTTTACCTTGAGAATTTTGAGGATGGTTCCCTGAATGTGCCAGGTGTTACAGCCTCTAGTGCTAGTGGCTTACCATTTGGCGTGGAAAGTCCAGGTTTTTATACAGATTCTGTTGATATTGACGACGGAGTGATTGATGGAAACGGGCAACAAGGTCATTATCTCGTTGAAGTAGGTAATGGAATAATAGGAGGCTTTAAATTTACTTTCAATGCCAATACTTTAGGAAACTTTCCTACTCATGTAGGTATTGTCTGGACAGATTCATATTCAAGCTTTGGCGGAATAGATCAAACACCACTAACTTTTGAAGGGTTTGATGCACAAGGAAATTCTTTAGGTACTATTGCACTTGGTCAGGGACAGATTGGCGATACCAGAAACGACGGAACAACAGTTGATGATCGCTTTTTTGGAGTTATCAATTTAGCAGGCATTTCAGCTATCTCAATATCTCAGACTTTGATCAATGTAGGCTTTGGAGTAGATCACTTAGAATATGGATTTGTTCCCCAATCTAGTCAACCTGTTTCTGAACCTTCCACTGTCTTTGGTTTATTAGGATTCGGTTTATTTGGACTAGGTGTATTCTGCAAGCGGACTGTTTCAGCTAATTGGATGTAATAGATTCTCCCGATCTCCCGGGGAGCATCCCACTTTTGCAATAAGCAATTGTACTTAGATGTGAAATGCTTATATGGCAAGCCTTTTCGGGAGTTCATAGATTTTTAACGGTTCTCTAAATTGTGTGATTGGAACCAGAATCGTTATACTAAATCCGGTTATTAAAGACTGATTATTTATTCCCCCTTTTGCATGAGTGCCTTTTGCCTGTCCTGATATGTAGCCTATGCTCAACGGATTTAGTATAACTTCTGCTGATCACCATAAGTGAGATAAATTCACAAATATGAGATACACCCGATTGATAGTGAACACTCATTATATATTAATAAACATAAATAAATATGAAGTAATTTAAGTTTCAAGAAGAATGAACCCGATCTTTTTTACGATGGGGGTAAAAGTGATTTTCAATTTCTCAGGTTGAAAGATGAATCCAGATTAAGCTATCTCAACGATAAGAGGACAAGCCAATGTTTGAAGATTTTACCTATATTACCGATGAGGCTTTTTTAGAGAATTATTGGTGGGAAGAAAAAGTTATCTGTCCCCACTGCCAGGGCAAAGAAAGAATCTATCTAGAGACGGAGAATGAATCCGTCCCCTGTAAATTCTGTGAGGGTAAAGGCATTATTAAACGAAAACAAGAGGAAACTAACTATTCCTAAAAATCTGTAAAATTAGATACCATACATTAAAAATCTTCTTGAGTTAAAACCTCTGGCTGACATTGTTTAATTTCGCTGTTAATTCCCAGGGCAGATTCCGATTGGAGGTCTTCGATATAACCGGATTGATGGGATAAAGCTTCCGAAAAACTCTCAAAAGGACCGAAATAATAGAGACATTTCGGCTGAGTGGTGGTGATCTCTATCCACCAAGGTTGAGGTAGTAAACTAGGCTTAATCGGGGCAGTTTCTGGGTCAAGAGGCCTTATACTGAGAATCTTGGCCCCTTGGCGCAGGAGGCGCTGTGTTTCTTGACTCATGCGGCTTTTAGGTACTCGCAGCACTGTCCGGGAGAAGCGTTGAGGCAAAGAGCCAGAAGAACCGGAAAAAACAACTTCATAGAGAAATATTTGATTCTCTCCCTGATTATTAGCCTCTAGCATACAGAAAAGATTCTCTTTTAAGGGTAAGGGTTAAAAAACAGACGCTACTTTGAGCAGATGACTCAAGCAAAATCATCTCCTAACAGAGTAGCGCATCTTGATACCATAGCATAGAGCGGCAAAAAGTTAGGTTTTGACCTACTCTCCCCTCACAGCATAGCTTGACGAGAGATTCTTCAACAAGAAGAACCCGATAGAGTTCTTTATGATGCTGTAGCCGAATCTAGGGCCGTTATCTTAATGGTGAGGTACAAAGTTTTTGTTTTTTGGAGTCGGTGGTCGATGCCAAATCCTCTTATACTTCATCTTTATGAGAAACCCTGTCAATAGGGTTTGCGGCAAAAAGTTTTTCCTAGGGGTAGGGTGTGGGGTGTAGGGTGTAGGGGTTTCCCCATTTTTGAATTGGCGAATTACCTAATTTTCAGGGAAAAAGTCCCTAAATTTTCCCACCGAACAATCCAATGGCTGGCACTTTTTGATTTCAAAAAGACCAAAAGATATTAGCCAAAAAGGTTTTTATATTTATGCAGCAGTCTCTCAATAATATTGACAACAAATAGAGTTTTTAAACAAATATGCAGCCACCAAAATTAAGCTTAGGAACCAGATTATTTTTATCCCATCTCCTCGTTATGGTGGTGGGATTGAGTAGCTTTATTATCATTGCTAAATTATCTTCTCCGCGAATGTTTGTTTTGCGTTTGGAACAGTTAGAAAGGCAGGGATTTTTTACCGTGCGATCAGCGAGAACTTTCTTGGTTAGGGGTTTTGAGACAGCTTGGGATAGTAGTGCTATTTGGTCATTCATTGCGGGAGGAAGTACGGCTGGTTATCTGAGTTTTTTGGTTTCTCAACGCATTATGAAACCGGTAAAACAAATGAAACAAATCACTAAAAATTTTGCTGAAGGGGATTTATCGGCGCGAGTTCCAGAAAGCGAAATCCCAGAATTAAATCAATTAGCCATCAGTTTTAATCAGATGGCGATTAGTTTAGCCGATGTGGAAAAACGGCGCCAGGAATTAATCGGTGATCTTACCCACGAATTACGCACCCCTTTAACTGTGGTACGGGGATATTTAGAAGAATTAGCCGATGGTGCGATCGAACCTAATCCAGAACTTTATCAGAAATTAGTGAAAGAAACCCGCAGGTTAGAACGTTTAACCCACGATCTACAGGAGCTATCGCGAGCGGAATCTGGTTATCTATCGATTAAAATGCAACCTGTTAATTTATTACCTTTGTTAAATTCTCTCATCGAAAAATTTGCCGATCAATTATTAGAAGATGGACCGACTTTACAGTTAGATTGTCCCCCCAATTTACCATCTGTCATGGCCGATCCCGATCGCCTCGAACAAATCTTAGTTAATCTGCTCGGTAATGCCATTCGTTACACCGATAATGGTGCAATTACCCTGCAAGTGACAAGGGACAAAAATCGCCTACAAATTGCCGTTATCGATACAGGAATTGGCATCGCAGCAGAGGATTTACCCTTTATTTTCGAGCGCTTTTGGCGGGCCGATCGTTCTCGTTCCCGTTATTCTGGGGGTAGTGGTATTGGTTTAGCGATTACCCGTCGTTTAGTGGAATTACACCAAAGTCAAATCGAGGTGGAAAGTGAATTAGGTAAAGGCAGCACTTTCCGTTTTTCCCTAGCAATATCTCCCAATTGAGAGATGGGGATTTTTCAGTGAACAGTAAACAGTAATCAGTGAACTGAAAACGGTTCTTCGTTACTTAGTATGGTTCGATAGGGGGGCATAAATCGACTAAATCCTTATCTGGCAAGGGATTTAATTGATTAGTTCGCTCTAGATCGAAAACAATTAACAAAAATCGCCAAATGTCTTTCTCTATAAGAGTTTCATTTTTTGTAACCCTGTACGTTGCATAAGACAAACCGAAGAACCCTGAAAACTAACATCTGATCAGTGATCACTGATAACTGATCACTGATAACTGATCACTGATTAAATGCCGTGACTTTTGCCGATAACCCAATGACGACGGAAGAAGCGAGCGAGCGAGGTTTCTTCTAAGGATAAGTAAATCGGTCTTCCGTGGGGACAGGTGCGGGGATTACGGGTATTTTGCCAATCATCGAGTAAATTCTGCATTTCTTTTAAACTTAAAGCTGTACCGTTGCGGATAGCACTCCGGCAAGCGGTAGCAACCTGAGCGGTTTGTAAATCCCCCCCTAAACTTAATTCTAGTAAAGCATCAGCCCGATCCTCGCGTTCTTTTAGTAGAACAGGAATACTACGAATTGCCCAAGAGCGATCGCCAAAACTAGCAATTTCTAATCCTAAACGTTGTAATTGTTCGATTTGTCGAGTAGTTAACTGATTTAAGATGATCGGAGTATCTAACGGCACGATTTCCCAGTTATCCTCTAAACGTTCGTACAAAACCCGCTCATGGGCAATATGTTGTTCGACTAACCATAATCCGTGAGGATGTTCGGCAACTATGTAAGTTTGGTGAATTTGGGCTACTGCCTTTAATTCCAGCCGATTTTTCGGGGATTTCTCCCCTATTGTATAGGTGCTTTTTTCTTCGGCAGCCTTGAGAATTTGACTGACGCGCTGATTTTGCGCTTTTTCGGGTATATGTTCGGGATTTAGTCCTAACGCCTTGTCTATGGCTGAAATTATCTGTTCTTGCCAAAAAATGAGGTTATGCAGGTATATTTCCGCTTTGGCTGGGTGACGATTCCAATCGATCGAACGAGGGTTAAGATGTAGATGGAGAAAACAAACGGGATAGCGATCTTTAGGGACTGTGCGAGCGAAAGCTTCAAATATTGCCTGTTCTAACTCCGATGAGCGCACCATTCGCCCATTAACAGCAATTCTAACCCAATCTGGTTGATGGCGAGAAATGCGATCGGGCAAACCAATGACTAATTCAATTTGAGCAGATTCTGCGTCAGGAGTCGTTAAGTCAAGTTTTAGGGATGCTAAATCGTTAAAATGCAGAGATTTAACTAATTGGGGTAATATTTGACTGGCATCCTTACCCGGACTAATGCGTAACCAATCTTGATGATCTTGAAAAACCTGCCAAGTAATTTGGGGATGACAGAGAGCAAAATTATGAATTAAAGTCTGTATATCCTTTAATTGTTTGTTAATTGACGGTAAAGCTTGACGACGCACGGGAAAGTTACCAAAGAGATTCTCTACCGTGACGATAGTACCGATAGCTATAGGAATCGTTTCTAAATTACCCGGCTCGCCTTGGTGATTGTAAAGACAATAACAACCTAAATCATCGTCATGGCGACTGGCAACCCGCAGATGCGCCACCTGTGCGATACTGTGCAAAGCTTCACCACGGAATCCGAGACTGGTAATCTGCCAAAGATCGTCCCGTTGGCGGATTTTGCTGGTACTGTGGGCATAGCTACACAGTTGCAAATCTTCTCTAGACATTCCCCTGCCGTTATCCGATACTTGTATTCGCCAGTTTTGGGGAGATATATCGATGGTAATCCTCTCTGCCCCCGCATCAATGGCATTTTCGACTAATTCTCGCACCACAGCGCCTAAAGAGTCGATTACCTCTCCTGCGGCAATTAAATCGATTACGTCTTGGGGTAAAACTTGTATGGGCAAGGTCATCAATTAATGGTTTTAGCCAAGGGCAAACTCGGTATATTGTCGCACATGGGGCCCATGGTAAGCTAAAACGATGTCTTGTTTGGGGACTCCCCTAGCTACCAATTTATCAGCGATCGCTGCTGCCGTGCCGTCGTGCTGCACTCAGATTTTATTACTAATAATATCAACGGGAATTATACAGCCATAAATGCCCGTGCTGCTGTCCCCGTAACCGAATCAAAAAATGTTTCAGTTTTGACGGGATCACTAGGCGCTCTCAGTAGGGAATCTGATTTTTGTGAATTACTGTTTGAAAGAGTCCCCGACCGAGAAAATATTGATAGAGTATTGATTAGGAGACTAGGAAAAATTCAACTTTAAGAGGATTGTCACTGATGACAGCAGTTACCGAGAATGATCTGAAAAGGTTAGAAGATTTAATCGTTAGCGGACAGAAAGCGATCGAATCCCGACTAACAGCGATCGAGTCCCGACTGACAAACCTAGAAAATGGACAGAAAGCGATCGAGAACAGTCTAGGAGAAATTAAAGGAGATATTAAGGCCTTAGATGCCAAAGTTATGGGACTAGAAAAGCGGGTTGACGATCTCAACGCACGAGTCAACATTACGACCATTGGATTCCTTAGCATTGTCGGCATTTTGGTGACAGGAATGCTGACTATTGCAGCAAAACAGTCTTTTTCCCCTAGTCCCTAGAATGATACTAAATCCTGTGTAAAAGGTATAGGAGAGTAGGTGAGTGCCAAAGCACTGGAGCGGGGAAAAACAATCGATAACTTGGCAGTTAATCACACTATTAAAAACGGATTTGGTGTAAG
The DNA here is from genome assembly GCF_027531105.1 of Microcystis sp. LE18-22.4A. NCBI lineage: Bacteria > Bacillati > Cyanobacteriota > Cyanophyceae > Chroococcales > Microcystaceae > Microcystis > Microcystis sp. LE18-22.4A. The sequence goes on along the minus strand of NZ_JAPZRB010000529.1, from coordinate 11,519 downwards.
ACGGCCTAAATAAGTCGATATATGGTTCTGCTCGCTGTCTATGTCGGGGAGAAATCCCTCTGGCATTTCTCCAGTGCGGAATGTAGGCTAAAAATTGGCCCCGTCAGGAAATCTTGATGTTAAATTCCCCAAAAATTGCGCTAGGATCGGCTTCATAGCACAGGAAAGGCGATCGAGTGGGATAACCGATCCTGTGGCTTGAGAAGGTGACTGTATAATTGTTAGAGTGTCAATAGATCAATTCCAGAGGAATCATGAGCAATATCCAAGATAAAATTCAAGAAGAGCTAGAAAACGCCAGAGCCGTCTGTAGTACGGAAGGTGCCACCTCTGGCGAATGCGCCGCCGCTTGGGATGCGGTGGAAGAATTACAAGCAGAAGCCGCTCACCAACGTCAGGACCACCCCCAAAAAACCTACTTCGAAAATTATTGTGATTCTAATCCCGATGCCGCCGAGTGTCGCATTTATGAAGATTAATGCAGTCAGGCAGCGGTTTTTTCTCTCCTCACAGTAGAATCCTAGCTTTAGGGCGATCTCAGCTATAAAGGGATCGCCCCTCGTTTTTTTGTTTGTTGGTCAAGCTGTGGCCGATTTTGGCTCCTGCGTCCGAAGACAGTAAAATATTGACAGTGTAATTATGTCTGAATAGTTTATGAATCAACTTTGGTTTCGTCCTCTCGTTTGGATAGATTATCGTTTAGCCGTCCTATTTACGGTGATTATTCCGGCAATTTTGTTAATTTGGTCTTTATTTGCAAAAATCGAATCATTACAAAAATTGTTGATTATCTATTGGCGAGTGGCTAGTCTTTTATTAATTACTGTATATTTAATGATCGCTTCCTGGCCGATTGGTTTTGTCACCAGTTTTTTAGCTAAGATTTTAATCCCGATTTCCCTCTGGTTTTGGGTGGATATTAACGATGAAATTAAAGATTTACCCGCCAGTCCAATTAAATTTGTCACCACTGCTTGGCGTTGGGCAGTAACGATTTATTGTCCTTTGGGCGCAATTTCTACCTTACCTTTTCTCTCCTGTGCTATGTCAGGGGAATTGCTAAATTCTCCCTATTGTCAAGTTTGGCAGGAAGCACCTTGGCAGTTTCGCGAGATTTTTCATTCAGAAGCTACCGCTAATGTTTTGGGCTTTTTTGGTTTAGTTGGTCTCTCTTTTTATACTCTCTATTTTGCCCATTTTCTTCTTATTCGCCTTGGCAAACAGGGACGTTCAGCTTTACAATAGTAGGTCTTTAGCTATCGATAATTAGCCATTTTTCTATGAATATTGGTAGACAACTCGAACAATACACCCTCAAAAATCCCCAAGAGGTTTTATTAGTGACTATTGCTGTGGATGGGGAGGAGGAAGAAATCTCTATTTTTAAAGGTTTTTCTAGTTCCCTTACCCGCAGCACCCCCTACGATCCCGATATTCCGATCATTCCTGAAACTGCTAGAGTTATTAAGATAGATCGTCTTGCTAGTCCTTATCATCCCCTTAATCCTCGCTATATCCAAGAAAATCTTACCTTAGAGGAAATGCAATCTTTACTGATTAATTGAAACGGTAATTTTGCTTGGATAATATCAGCACCCATCTCGATGGATTTAACAGCTTTTATTTACCATCCATAAACTTTGTCTATCTAGACAAGAGGTAAATTTTGCGGCGTTTTAGTGGTAAAATTACCAAAGAACAATAATCGCTGCCAGTATTCAAGCTGTCAAAGTGGATTTCATCCTCGGCATCGATCGAGAACAATCAAAAAACTGGAGAATAATCGGAGAATCTATGCAACTTAACCCACCTAACCAAGAACTATTACAAATTGAGTATTTAGTTACCTCTGCCACCGGTCAAAATATGGTTAAAGACGAGGGAAAAGATGTGATTAAAGGATTAACTAAAACCCCCAAAAGTTTACCATCTAAATATTTTTATGATCGGCAAGGTTCCCAACTTTTTGAAGCAATCTGTCAATTACCAGAATACTATCCCACTAGGACAGAAGCCGCTATTCTCCAAGAATATGCTCAAGAAATTGTCGCCTATACAGGTCCCTGCGAATTGATAGAATTAGGTAGTGGTAGTTCCACGAAAACTCGTCTGTTATTGGACGCTTATTATCGGCAACAAAAATCCTCTAAATATGTACCTATCGATGTTAGTGAAACTATTCTCAAAGCTAGTGCCATAGAATTACAAAAAGAATATCCTAATTTACCCATTCAGGGGTTAATTGGAACCTACGAACAGGCCTTAGCTTATTATCAAAACACTTCCTATAATACCAGAATGATTTTTTTCTTGGGAAGTTCTATCGGTAATTTTTCTGCATCTGAATGTGATAAATTCTTAGAAGAAATTGCCACTGTCCTAAAAGCTGGAGATTATTTTTTATTAGGGATTGATCTCCAAAAACCAGCGGCAATTCTAGAAGCAGCTTATAATGATGTCCAAGGGGTGACAGCAGCTTTTAATTTAAATATGCTTTCCCATTTAAATTGGCGTTTTCAAGCTGATTTTAACCTTGATTTATTTAGTCATCAAGCTATCTATAATCAAGACAAATCCCAAATTGAAATGTATTTAATTTGTCAAAAAACTCACCATGTTCATCTTAAAAAACTCGATTTAACAGTTAATTTTCAAGCATCAGAAAGTATTTTGACAGAAATTTCGCGTAAATTTAACCTAGAAACTATGGAAAAAGACCTAGAATCAAAGGGATTAAAACCGCTTAGGGTTTTCACCGATCCTGAAAATTTATTCGGGTTAATTCTCTGTCAGTTATACCTGTAAATAACGAAAACATTCTCATCAGTAATAGAGGCATAAAAACATGGAAAAGATTCAAGCACAGGCTCCTATATCTCTAAATAAATGTAGTCGAGAAAATCTACTGGACTATTTTGAAAATGCTTGGCAATTAGAAGATATGCTGTTAAAAAGCATCATCAAAGAAGAAGCTTTTTATTGTAACCCTGACGATTTAAGAAATCCCCTCATTTTTTATTTAGGTCATGCTGCCGCTTTTTATCTTAATAAATTGCAGCTGGTTAACCTATTAAAAAAAAGCCCTAATCCTGACTACGAATTATTGTTTGGAGTGGGAGTAGATCCGGCAACTCCCGCAGAATTAAACTCTGCTATCGCCCATATTCAGTGGCCCGGGGTGGCTAAGGTTTGGGAATATCGGCAACAAGTCTATGAAATTGTGGTCGAAATAATTAAAAATACCCCCCTTAATCTTCCTATTCATCCTCAGCATTCTCTCTGGTCATTAATGATGGGAATTGAGCATCAGCGTGTTCACTTTGAAACATCTTCAATGTTACTCAGACAACTGCCCTTAGAGCATCTGCAACGTCCTCAAGGGTGGCATTATGCCCCTTCTTTTGGTCAAGCTTATCCTAACCAAATGGTGGCGGTTTCTGGGGGAATAGTGGAAATTGGTAAACCCCAAGATTCTCCTATTTATGGTTGGGATAACGAGTATGGTTATCGGCAAGTTCAAGTTAACAATTTTCTGGTGAGTAAATATATGATTACCAACGGAGAATTTAAAGAATTTGTCGATAATGGTTGCTACGAAAATCCCAGCTATTGGGATGAAGAAGCTTGGCAATGGAAAAATCATTACCGAGTCAAATATCCTAAATTTTGGCTGGTAGATGAGCGAGGAAATTATCAATATCGAGCCATGTTTGATGCTCTCGATTTACCTCTTGATTGGCCGGTAGAAGTTAACTATTATGAAGCGATCGCCTACTGTCGTTTTCAAGGTCAAGGAATACGTTTAATGACGGAAGCTGAATGGAATTTAGTCACCTATGGCAGTCAAAAAAATCGATGTTATACCCTAGAAAACGATAACTTTGAGGACTATAACCTCAATTTAAAATTCTGTTCTCCCACTCCCGTAGGAATGTTAAAAAATGCGGGCAATAACTCAGAAATTGATGATTTACGCGGTAACGTCTGGGAATGGCTAGAAGATGATTTTAATCCCTTAACTGACTTTCAACCCCATTACCTCTATGCTGACAATTCCACTCCTTTCTTTAATAGTCAACATAAAATGATGTTAGGAGGAGCTTGGGTAACTAACGGCACAGAAATCCTACCCTACTATCGCAATTGGTTTCGCCGGAATTTTTATCAACACGCTGGTTTTAGAATCGCACAAAGTCTTTAGGTGGGGTGTGGGGTGTGGGGTGTGGGGTTTTACCCATTTTCAGGGAAAAAGTGCCTAATTTTCCCCCCCGATTACTGCAAAGGCCAGCACTTTTTGATGTCAAAAAAGCCTAAAGATATTATCCAACAAGGTTTTTAGATTTATTCGGCAAACTTTAGGTAATTGCCAATTTTTAAAAAAATTCCTGTAACAGTTGCCCCTCGATCGCTACAATAGAACCTAGTAGAGCGCGGATAAAATCGATCACCATGAATCAACCTGCAATTTTTCATCTCGCTATTCCGATTACCGATGTGTCCAGTGCTAAAAGCTTTTACTGTGATGGTTTAGGTTGTTTAGCGGGAAGGGAAACCGAGAAAGCGATTATCTTAAATTTCTCCGGTCATCAGGTAGTCGCTCACGTCACCGAAATGCCTCTTACTCCCCAAAATAGCATTTATCCTCGCCATTTTGGTCTAATTCTGCCGGATGCCAGCGATTGGGACAATCTTCTCGAAAAAGCGCGAGTCAATCAACTAAAATTTTATCTAGAACCAAAAACTCGCTTTACTGGGGAGATAACCGAACATAAAACCTTTTTCCTGGAGGATCCTTTCTATAATCTCCTGGAATTTAAACATTATCGCCACTACGAAGCTATTTTTGCCAGTCGGGAATTAACAGCGATCGGCGATCGAGCTTAAAATAAACAACAGGTGACTTTTTTGTAACTGGTTAGTCCTCTCCTCAATCGAGACAAAAATAGGGGAACTTCGCTCAGATTTTCTCATCAAAACTAAAAAAACCTTGGCTGGCAATGATCAATTCTTAGGAAATCTATGAAAAAACTTTTATTGTTAACCCTATTCATTATCGGTCTAGGATTTGCTCTCTTTAACTTTACTGGATTAGCAAATCGTGGCGAATATCAATCAATTTTGATCGACTTTAAAGACGATATACCCGTCAGCGTCCTCGATGAGCAGTTAAATGCTATCAACAAAAAAGCGGGAAAAACCACCAGTTTAAATAGTATTTTTTCCATCGATGAACATCTTTACATTATCGATGGAGATAGCAAACTCCTGAAAAATCTCCGCAATTCCGACCTAAAAAAATACACCGAATCGATCGAACCCGATTATATTTATCATGCTTTTATCGCCCCCAATGACCCCGACTATAGCAAACAGTGGAACCTAAGGGGAATTAACATCGAACGTGCTTGGGAAGAAAATCACGGTGAAGGGATCACCGTCGCTGTTATTGATACAGGTGTATCAATAGTTCCCGATCTGCGAGAAACCGAGTTTGTCGAAGGCTACGACTTCGTCAACGATCGCAGCAATGCCGAGGACGATAACGGTCACGGAACCCATGTAGCGGGAACAATTGCCCAATCGACCAATAATAACTACGGGGTGGCCGGCATCGCCTACAAAGCCAAAATTATGCCCCTCAAGGTGCTTTCCGGGACGGGTGGGGGAACCGTGGGAGATATTGCCGAAGCGATCCGTTTTGCCGTCGATAATAAAGCCGATGTCATCAATATGAGTTTAGGGGGTGGAGGGGAAACCCAAGTAATGAAAGAGGCGATCGAATATGCCTATAGTAAAGGTGTGGTAATCGTCGCCGCTGCCGGTAATGCCGATGATAATTCCGCCGCCTATCCCGCCCGTTTTCCGCACGTTATCGGGGTTTCTGCGGTAGATGCCTCCGGAAATAAAGCCCCCTATTCTAATTTCGGGGCCGGAATCGATATTGCTGCCCCAGGCGGCTCCGATACGGGTAAAATTGTCCAAGAAACCATCGATCCGGCTAAGGGGGGGGAACCGGCGTTCCTCGGTTTTCAGGGAACCAGCATGGCTGCCCCTCACGTTGCCGGGGTGGTAGCTTTAATCAAGGCTGCGGGAATTAAAGAACCCAATGCAGTTTTAGAGGTTTTGCAACAGTCGGCCCGTAAGATCAAGGATGATCCCTTTAATCATTTTGGGGCCGGACAATTAGACGCGGGCAATGCCCTACAATTGGCCCTGAAAGGACAGATTACTTTCCGGGATTTTTGGCGTTGGTTGCGCGATAACGGTTATCTCAATCCCCGTTTCTGGATTGATGGCGGCGCGGTGGCGGTTTTGCCCAAAATGGCTATGGTTTTGGGTTCTTATCTTCTTGCTTGGTGGCTGAGAAGTTATTTTCCCTTCTCCTGGAACGGATTTTTGAATGCTGGTCTAATTTTTGGCAGTTCTGGCTTATTTTTCCTCAGAGGTCTTTATATCTTCGATTTACCCCAATGGCCTTTCCGAGTGATGGGGAGTTCTCTTTCCGACCTAGGAGGTGTTATTCAGGGAAGTTCTGCCCTTAATCCGCTTTTCGCTAGTGTTATCCTGCCCTTTGTCCTGATTGCGCTGCTTTTGGGTCATCCCCAAGCAAAATGGTTAGCGGTGGGGGTATCTTTAGCCATGGCGGTGACTTTAGGTATCAGTGCTGTTATCGATCCTACTCTGATCTGGTTCGGTTCTGGTACGATCGCTCGGACATTTTTGGGCGTAAATGCGCTTTTATGTCTCGGTTTAGGTTATTTAGCCCTAAAAAGTGCTACTTCATCCCGATACGCTTAAACAGGGGTTACAATGGGACAATAAGGGTGATTTACCGATAAAAACCTCTTTGGTTTTGGTATCTTCCTTTTGTTTTGCATTGAGTTCTCCTACAACAGCAGCCTCGGACATTAACCGAGGTTTTTTCTTTATGGTGTATGTTAGTTTCTAAGGGTTTTTTGGGAATCCCCAATCCCTATCTCGAAAGTTTCCCCCAATACCCCCTCGAATCATCGAGTTTATCTATTGTCTCTTTTCTAAGGTGTCTATCGTGTCAAATCATAAAATTCTCGTTATCGATGACAGTAAAGTGATCAGAATGCACGTTCGCGATATGTTACCAGAGGGTAACTTTGAATTCCTCGAAGCTAAAGACGGATTAGAGGGTTATAATCTCATCCGTACCGAAAACCCGAATTTGATTATTTTGGACTTCCTTCTCCCGAAAATGAGCGGTTGGGAGGTGTTTCAGCAAATCCAAACCGAAGATAATCTCAAAAGTATCCCCCTAGTGTTAATGTCGGGACGGAAAGAGGAGGTAGTAGAGAAAATCCCCGAACCTTTCCAGCATTTTGCCTTTATTGAGAAGCCTTTCGACCAAAAACAATTGGTACAAGCGATTAAAGAAGCGAGGGCTAAGGCCAAACAATATTCCCCCAAACCAACAGTTTTTAGCCCGAAACTAGAGGAACTCACCGGGGATTATAGCACCGATATTCAGACTCTCCGGACCCAAATTGCCCAAATGCAAACAGAAATGGAAACTATGAAGAAACAAATGTCTCAATTAGTGGCTTTTATTAAGAAAAAACTGGCCTAGAACTATTCAGCCCGATTTTTGATGACTTGGGCCAGCAGTTATCCTTATCTGGCGGTGCCAATCTCTGGCTAATCTCCTATCCCTTTTAAACAGGATTTAGGATAATATGAAGTAGTCTTTATTTGGTGAGTGACTAATACTAAATCCGTTGAGTATAGGCTACTTATAGAGGGGAGGCAAAAGGCAACAGGCAAAAGGCAAAAGGGGAAATAAATAATCAGTTTTTAATAACCAGATTTAGTATTAATTCACTGATAACTAGGGCTTGCTGAATAATGGTAAAACCCTTTTAAAATAAGGCTTTTGACCTGTTAAAATCCGATGTTCATGCTGCGAAAATAGGATTGGGACATTCAAAAACCTTGCATTATTCTTAATACAGTACATAAGTTGGTACAAAAAGAAGGATAACAAAGCCTGAAACGACTGGCTACTGACGACCGACGACCGACTCCTAACCCCACCAATAGACTTTTTAAGCAAACCCTAACTAATTATGAATTGGCAAGAAATAGCAGGTAATTGGGTTTTTCTCCCCCGTCGTCCCCGGGGTATCATTCACTTTTTAGGGGGGGCATTTGTGGCGGCGGCCCCGAATATTACCTATCGTTGGTTATTAGAAAGTCTTGGGAATTCAGGATACGCTATTGTTGCTACTCCCTTTGTTAATACCCTCGATCATAAATCGATCGCCCGCACAGTTTTAAACCGTTTTGATAATATTATTGAACGTCTGCGCTGGAATCATAGTCTGCCCCAAGGTTATCTCCCCATCTACGGATTGGGTCACAGTATGGGGTGTAAACTACATTTATTAATCGGTAGTCTCTACGAAGTGGAACGGGCGGGAAATATCCTCATTTCCTTTAATAATTATCCGATTCGTCGAGCTATTCCCTTTATCGAACCTTTGCAAATTGACACCACTTTTAACCTCGAATTTACCCCTTCCCCCGAAGAAACAAACGAGTTAATTTTCCAAGATTATGCCATTCGTCGCAATCTTTTAATCCGTTTTCAAGACGACACGATCGATCAATCTCTGGTATTAAATCCCCTGCTAAAAAAACGCTTTAATGATTTAATTGCCCTGCGAACTCTCCCGGGCAATCATCTCACTCCCTTGAGTCAAGATGTCAGTTGGCAAACCGGAGAAGTATTTACTCCCCTCGATGCGATCGGCCAATGGTTAAAACAGGGACTTGCCCGGGATAATTCCCGTCTCAAAGATGAGATTCTCCACTGGTTAAATCCCGTCCTTCGGGCCTCTCGTTAGCTTTCCTCTAGATTAATCCCCATTGCCCGTAATTGCGCCTCTATGCGGGCTAATTTTGCCTCAGCCAATTCGGCCCGTTGACGTTCCTGTTGGGCTTGCTGTTCGGCTAATTCAGCCTTTTGCTTGATTTCTGGGGTGGTCAAAAACCGCGAGCCATCGGGATGAAAAATAGCTAACTGGGGACTCTCCAGTTGAAAACGGATCTGTAGAAGCGGACTCTGCCAATTATCGATCGCAGGAATCATCTCCAAGTGATCACCCCTGCGCCACCAACCCTGTAGATAATTAGCATCGGGATCGTAGAGATAATATTCTTCTACGCCAAAACGCTGATAAAATTGCCATTTTCGGCGCATTTCCGCTTTAGTGTTGCCCGGAGAGAGAATTTCAAAGACTACCTGCGGCGCAATCTGGTTCTCTAACCATTGCTTATAGGAACCTCGATCGCCCTTGGGTCTGCCGAACACCACCATAGCATCTGGCGCTTGACAGGTTTTATTATCCCCCTCGACCGGATACCACAACAGATCGCCGGCGATAAACACATTGTCATTCTCTGCGAATAAACATTCGAGATTTTCCTTGATCGTCACGATCCAGCGAAACTGTTTGGTATTATCGGCCATCGGTTTACCATCACTATCGGGATAGATAATCTCCGACTCAGAGAAAGATATCGCTTTTACCATCGTTCTACTCCCTAGCGTACTAACTATTTAGTATAGCATTAAATTCCCTGACGAAAGAGGGCAAAAGCCGAAGTATAACCGTGTAAAAAAGTGCGACCGCCCACTGGCCCGATTTCTCCATTGCCAAAGAAGCCAGCGAGGGGAACATTGGCGAAATAACGCTGAAAAAGACCCGAATCAAAGTCCGGTTTTTCGTAGAGATTTTCCCCGCGACCGAGACAGGAAAAGATCAAAGCTCCTAGTATATCTGAACTAGCGGGTTTTTCTTGGGGAAAAGCTTGCAAAAGTAATTCTAAATCTAGGGCGGAAGTCTCGGCATCGCGCAGGTGAAATTGTACCCGCTGCCCCGGACGAACTCGATCGCCAATTGCGATCGCACCTTGGCGAGGATCTACTCCCAAAACATTGCGAATTAAGAAATCTCCGGGCCGCAACTGCATTTTAAACTCATCCCTAGCAATACCGATAAAAAGGGAGTGTTGCGCTAATTCTCGGTCTTTTTCCCTCAAGGAGGGGATTAAAGCCCGCAGTAGATTTAAAGGTGGTTGCGGGGTCCCATCGGCCCCTTTACCGGTCATGGAGATGATAATATTGCGTTCTCCCTCACTCACCTGATAAATCGGTCCGATGGGACGACAACCCTGGGCGACGATAGTTTCGACGATAATATTGCCAGAAAGGGCGATTCCTACGGTTCCCTGACGATAGAGATAGGTATTACGGGGTTTTTGTTGATCGTGGTAGAATAGACCCCCAGAACGTTCGATCATGCCACCACTGACTAAACCGCCGATTTTGGCCGAACTGGGGTAGGCAAAATCTAAACCCTCTAACAGATCATTGATGCGACTGGAAAAAGGATCGGCTAAAAGGATAAATTGGGGATTTTTGGCCGCTTCTACCCCTAATAATTCTGTCCAACTAGAGGGGGAACTGTCGAGATCGGGCATTTCCGCCGCTTCGATATAGAAAGGCTGTACTTCCACATTGGGCAAATGGGCGACGGTGAGACTTAAAGCTGGACTCGCTTCGATTTCTCGCGCTTTTTCCCTGTCATCCATGCCGACAATCCCCGCCCCACCGCAGCCGATCAGGACAGGAACGGAGAGTTTATCCAAGATTAAGGGAACTAAACGGGGATAGTCGCTGGCATAGGCAGAAGAAATAAAAATTATGGCTAAATCTGCCGATCCAACTAATTTATCTTGCACTTTTTCCACTACCTCCGTCACCGCCGCTTCTAGGGAGGGACGGGTTGATAGGGCATTAATCCACTCGATGCGATCGCTCATCGAAAATTTTGGGTCTGAAACCCCGTCGTTCTACGACGGCTTTACTGTTAAATACTAGCACATTTACGAAATATATGCTAAAATGTGAGGCATGGAAAAAGCCTATTCGTTTCGATTTTACCCCACACCCGAACAAGAGTCGCTATTGCGGCGCACTTTGGGCTGTGTAAGATTGGTTTACAATAAGGCACTCCATCTCAGAACACAAGCTTGGTATGAAAGACAAGAAAGAGTAGGATATACTGAAACTTCTTCAATGTTGACCGAGTGGAAAAAGCAAGAAGAATTAGACTTTCTCAATGAAGTAAGCTGTGTACCTTTACAACAAGGGTTAAGACACCTACAAACAGCTTTTACTAACTTCTTTGCTGGTCGTACTAAGTATCCTAACTTTAAGAAAAAACATCAAGGAGGAAGTGCCGAATTTACCAAATCTGCTTTTAAATTTAAAGACAGACAAATCTATTTAGCTAAATGCACAGAACCTTTACCTATTCGATGGTCAAGACAAATACCAGAAAGCTGTGAACCAAGCACAGTAACAGTCAGATTACATCCTTCTGGACGTTGGCATATCTCAATAAGATTTGATGACCCAACGATTAAGCCTTTACCAGTAACAGATAAAGCCATTGGAATTGACTTAGGAATTAGTAGCCTCGTGA
>NZ_JAPZRB010000595.1:0-24953 GCF_027531105.1 Microcystis sp. LE18-22.4A | reverse complement strand
GGTTAGCATTGAAGAAGTTTGAGCGTAGCCTACTCTTTCTTGCTTTTCGTACCAAGCTTGTGTTCGTTCGTGGAGAGCTTTATTGTAAACCAATCTTACACAGCCCAAAGTGCGCCGCAATAGCGACTCTTGTTCGGGTGTTGGGTAAAATCGAAACGAATAGGCTTTTTCCATACCTCACATTTTAGCATATATTTCGTAAATGTGCTAATATTTAACAGTAAAGCCGTCGTAGAACGACGGGGTTTCAGACCCAAATTTTCGATGAACTCGACCCATTTGGTCGATTTTTGCTTAACAATTGAGATGGCAAATTCTCCTCAAATATGCCTGAATCGTGGGTAAGCAACTCACATAAAGTTAATTTTGTCAAGGATTGTTAAGATGCGCTTACCCTGCTAAAACCCCAACACCCTAAAACCCTAAAACCCCAAAACCCGACACCCAAGACCCTAATTTAGTGATTTAATAAAACCGACCACTGCTGCAGGAGATAAAAACTATGTGTATTCTCGGTTTTGATCCGGGTAAGGATAAATGTGGGATCGCGGTCAGGTCATCAACGGGGAAAATTTATACCCATGAGGTGATAGCATCGTCACAAGCGCTCGAGCGTTTAGCTAGTCTCTGTCAACAATATCCGCTCGAATTATTGGTGATGGGGAACCAAACCACCTCGAAAAGTTGGTGCCAAAAAATTGCCGCTCGTGTCACTATCCCGATTACTCTAGTAGATGAACGCAATAGTACCCTAGAAGCGCGCGATCGCTATTGGCAAATGTTCCCCCCCAAAGGATTACAGAAACTCATCCCCCAAGGTATGCGTCTTCCCGATCGCCCCATTGATGATATAGTGGCGATTCTGCTGATCGAACGTCATTTACAGTCCAAATAATGTCACACTACAAAATAGACACAGCAAGGTGAATTGACGATGCTCCTAAGTAAAGGTTTTGAAGTGGAAATGTACACCGGAACAGCAGCCGGAGAAATTATCGGTTTATCCGATCGCATTGTCAAGGATTTAGATGGTTTTGTCCTGGAACCGGATAGTCGTAACGTAGAATATACTACGGCTCCCATGACTAACTATGACCGTCTTTTATGCGCTACTTTAAAACCTCGTCTAGCTCTACGGCAATATTTGCGTCGTTTAGGCGATTATACCCTCATCCCTGGCAGTACCCTCTCCTTGGGCGATAGTCAATATTTTTATCGCAGTGACCCCCACAATCCCTATCATGACTATATTGAACAGACCTACGGCACTAATGTAGTCACGGCCAGTATTCATATTAACGTCGGTATTAGCGATTATGAGGATTTAATGCGTGCCTGTCGCTTAATTCGCCTAGAAGCTCCTTTATACTTGGCTTTAAGTGCTTCTTCTCCCTTTCTCGATGGGAAAATCACTGGGTCCCATTCCCGTCGTTGGCAAGTTTTCCCCCAAACTCCCGCTTATGTTCCCCTCTTTGAAAGTCATAAACATTTTGTCACTTGGACCCAGGAACAATTAAAACTCGGTACGATGCAGAATGTTCGTCATCTCTGGGTTTCGGTACGTCCTAACGGTAGCAATCGTCCCTATAATCTCAATCGTTTAGAATTGCGAATTTGTGACCTGATTGCTGATCCTATTAGTTTATTGGCAGTTATGGCTTTTTTAGAGGCCCGTTTAACTCAACTTTTACAGGATACCCAATTAGACCCTTTAATTTTAAGTCAATTACCCAGCAGCAATCGCAGCGAGGATTTATTAACTTTAACCCAAGAAAACGAACAGGCTGCCGCACGTTTTAGTCTTGATGCCACCCTGAGACATTGGTACGATGGCCGGGAAATCTTAGCTAGGGATTGGATTAAAGACCTCTATGTTCAAGTTTATCCGATCGCTAAAGAAAAGGGTTTTAGTTGTTTCCTCTCTCCCTTACAAAAAATCCTCCGCGAAGGTAACACTGCACAACAATGGTTAAAACAATACGACCAAGGTATGGATGTTAAAAGTATTATCAAACAGGCGATTATTACCCTAGAAAAAGAGGAACGAGAGTTAGAACATAAATTATGTCAGCATATTCTAGTTGCGTGAATAATTATTTTAAGGCCATGGTAATTAAACCCTGTTGACCGAGAAGAATTTCCCGCAGCAGCGTACAAATTCCCACCCAAATAATCGGAGAAATATCAACTCCTCCTAAGGGTGGGATGAGTCGACGCACGGGGATTAAAAAAGGTTCTGTGGGCCAGGCAATAATATTAAAGGGAAAGCTATTTAAATCTACCTGTGGATTCCAAGTCAGCACGATCCGTAAGATAAACAAAAGGGTCATCAACCCTAAGATAATTCCCAATGTCCAACTTAATGCGATCGCTGTGTCCATAGTCTCCAATCCCGTCTTTTTTACCGATTATCTTCCCTAAAATATAACAGTTTTTGTCTCATTTAATCATCCTAATCGCCCCAGCACCCTGCCAGTTATTCTTGTCAACCTCCCGGGTAAAAATGCCGCCAGAAAAAGTCCCCATAGGGCTTGACAAACTAGCTAGACTTGACTTATACTTTTATTATAATGGGAATCCGTGTCGTCCTGGAGACCCTCTCTTTTCAGGCCAGATGCAGAAGTAACTTAAAGATGACAGAATTTCGCATCGAGAAAGACAGCATGGGAGAAATTCCCGTACCTGCCGATAAACTTTGGGGAGCGCAGACCCAAAGATCCCTACAATACTTTAGTATCGGTGATAATCTCATGCCCCGGGAGATGATCGCGTCCTATGCCATTCTCAAAAAAGCCTGTGCAATTGTCAATCAGCAAAAAAATCGTCTCAGTCAGGAGAGAAAAAACCTAATCTGTCAAGTCTGCGATGAAATTTTAGCCGGACAACACGCGGATAACTTTCCCCTCTACGTTTGGATGACGGGAAGTGGCACCCAGTTTAACATGAACATCAACGAAGTCATCTCCAATCGTTGTAGTCAACTGACGGGGAATCCTCTGGGTAGCAAAACTCCCGTGGACCCCAACGATCATGTTAATATGTCCCAATCGACTAATGATTCCTTTCCCTCGGCCATGTATATTGCCGTTGCCTTGGCAGTCAAGGAAAAATTAATTCCCAGTCTGCAACTATTACGGAATAGTCTCGATGAAAAGGCGCAATTATGGGCAAATATAGTTAAAATTGGTCGCACTCACCTACAGGATGCCACCCCTTTAACCCTCGGACAAGAATTCTCCGGTTATGTGGGTTTATTGGATGATGGCAGCGATTGGCTAGAAAAATGTCTAGAAAAAGTCTATCGTTTATCCTTGGGAGGAACAGCAGTGGGTACGGGAATTAATGCTCCCCCAGATTTTGATCGAGATGTGGCTGCCGAAATCGCTAATCTGACCAAATTACCTTTTATTACCGCCCCTAATAAGTTTACCGTGCAAGGTTCCCACGATGCTCTAGTTTTCTTGAGCGGGGGATTGAAAACTATCGCTAGTTCCCTGTATAAAATTGCTAATGATATCCGTTTACTTAGCTGTGGTCCCCGTTGTGGATTAGGAGAATTACAGCTGCCGGAAAACGAACCGGGTTCTTCAATTATGCCGGGGAAAGTTAATCCCACCCAATGCGAAGCTTTATCGATGATAGCATTGCAGGTGATGGCTAATGATTTAGCGGTGACGATGGGAGGCGCCGGAGGACATCTGGAAATGAATGTCTATAAACCTCTGTTGATTCATAATCTCATGCAGTCTATCCGTTTGCTCACTGATGGTTGCGGTAATTTCTGTCAGTTTTTGGTTAAGGGGATGACTGCTAATCAAAAACAAATTGAGACTTTTTTAAATCAATCCTTGATGCTGGTGACTGCCTTAAGTCCCGTGATTGGCTACCAAAAGGCTGCCTACGTCGCTCATTATGCCCTAGAAAAGGATTTAACCCTGAAAGTGGCAGCCTTGCAACTGGGATACATCAAGGAAGCGGATTTTGATCGCATTGTTGACCCCGCTAAGATGGTCAATCCCTACGTTGCCGATGGTTAATTCTCTGAGGGGTTGACTGCTGTAAAAATCAGAGGTCGCAGGCAGGCACGGATTCCCATTATATATATGAGTATAAGGCAAGCGGCGGGATTTGTCAAGCCCCGCCGGTGAAAATTTCCGCTAAACTTGGCTAATGATAGCGAAGAAAACAAAGAGAAAAACCATAAATGCCCCTGCCATGCGGAAGAAGGATTTAGGAAGATTAATAACTTTCTCCAGTTTCAAGAAACCCACCAGAAAATAAGCGGCGATTGCTAGGAGAATCGGGATAACCACGCGCAAGATTGTGCCAAGGGGACCAGAGAAAAATTCACCGATTTTATAGCGGGGTGTATTTTCTTCCGCATGAGGAGGAATAGTTACACTTGTCCAAGTTTCTCCCCCATCGGTGGAACGAAAAACTGTAGTTTTAGCGCCACCAAAACCGAATAAAGTTTTATCTTGAGCGTAATTAGGAGAAAACTGGACGGAGATACCAGAGGAAGGGATACTATGAATTTTCACTAGGGGTATTTTAGGATCACCAATTGATTTAAAAGTTTCCCCGCCATCGGTAGATTTAAACAAACCATCTCCCTGTAAACTAACTATTACCGTGCGATCATTAGCATAATCAGGAGAGATAGCAATGGTTTCTACTGATGCCTGCGGATTAAACCCTGGTTTCTCTAATTTTGTCCAACTTTTAGCCCCATCTTTGGTGACAAACAAACCAGAAATTGTCCCAGCAAAAATAGTTCCATCACTGGGATAATTGGGAGACATTGCCAACTGCACATTAGAGGTTTTTGATAGGGGGGTTCCTTGGCTGACATTTTTCCAAGTTAGTCCACCATCAACACTTTGATAAATACCCTCTTTTCCCGTGACAAACAAAGTTTTATCCTTAGCAAAATCAGGGGAAGCTACCATGGCAGGGGCATAATTACCAAAAATTCTGCCCACTTCACTGATCTTTTTAACCGTATTTCCTCCATCGGTAGAACGAAATATTCTGCCTTGCTGATTGGTGAGAAAAAGAGTTTTATCCTTGGCAAAATCTGGGGAAGGAACTATCCTCGGACCGCGGACTTTCTGATCGATTTCGATAATTTTCCAGAAATCACCACTGTTATCGGATTTGGCAAATTTATTGCGTAAAAACCCCGCAAAAATAGTTCTATCTTCTCCATAGTTAGGAGAAAAGGCAATGTCAAAGAAACGCCGGGGATCTTGTCCTGATTCTTCGGGATCTTTACCAAGTCGGTAAACCTCTAAACCGCGATTAATTGGTGTCCAAGTTTCCCCTTTATCCCGACTGATGAAGATATTGCCTACATAATTAGCCATGACGACAGTGCCATCCTCGGCATAATTAGGAGAAACCGCCATGGCGATAACTGTTCCCCGGGCTAAAGTTTCTATTTCCTGCCATTGTTTGCCGCTATCTGTGGTTTTAAATAAGCCATTAAATCCCCCTAAAAACATCGTATCTTGAACTATTTTTAAATCCATAAAATGGGGAACTTTATAATCATCAGCCTGTTTATCTTTGGTTAAACCCTCGCTCATTTTTGTCCAACTTTTGCCCCCATCTTGCGAAACATACATTCCCTCATACCAAGTGATGGCATAAAGGGTTGAATTTTGGGTATACTGGGGAGAAATAACGATGTCTTCGATGATTTTATCCTTAATTCCTTCGTTAACAGCTTGGAAGGTTTTACCATCATCAACGGTTTTAAAAATACCTGCTTCTTTTGTGCCGACAAAAAAGGTTTGATCCCTGTCTAAATTAGGAGAAAAAGCAATTGTATCCACTGCCCCCACATTAGCAGGTAAGGGGAGATTCTGCCAAGTTTTCCCCCCATCGGAGGAACTGTATAATTTACCCTGTTCATCCCCGAAAAAAATTCGATCAGGATTGTTGGGAGTAATAGCTAGAGAGGTTATCAGTGCCGTGGTGGGGAAAATATTTGACCAATTTTTACCGCCATCTTCGGTTAAATAAACCCCTTTTTCTAATCCCACTGCCGCTGCTATATTGGGATCGGAAGGGGCAATTTCTACGAAGTTAATAAATTTAGTTTCCAAACCCTGATTAACTTTCTGCCAAGATTCCCCCGCATCTTCACTTTTATAAATACCATCGGATCTTGAAGCTAAATAGAGAATATTTTTATTGAGGGGAGATAGGGATAGGGAACTTAATTCCCCCGTATAATCTAAACCTTGAATTAATCTTGTCCAGTTGCTACCTCCATCCCTAGACTTATAAAAGTTATTTCGCACCAAGATATATACTGTATTATCTGTCTGGAAATCGGGAGAAACTTCCAATTGACTAATTACATCATGGGGACGATGGGCAAAAGCAGCATTACTCCAAAGACAAAAAACTGTAGCGATTATCAATAAAATGAGATTAAACTTGTGGGCGAATCTCAGCAAACTTTGGCGATTAATCATACTTAAACTGCTAATATCGAGGATAAAAATTGACCTAATCTAGCAAAGGGCGATCAAAATTTGACCGAGGGTTCTGTAAGAGTATAGACGAAAATGGCGATTATAACCATTACTAAAATCAGGCTTATTTGCTATCAGCATAGATTAGAACCAATCTCTACACTTTGATTATTGTAGAGACTCATTGCCTTTTGTAACCCTTGTTTGAGACCAAGTTCGATCGCTTTTCTGGACAAGTCTAACACTTTCAAGATCACTTGGTTTTCTTGGGGGGTGAATCGGCCTAAAACGTGGGAAATTGTCGCTTTTTCGGTTGATTTACCGATTCCTATGCGTAAACGAGCGAAGTTTTCCGTGCCAACGTGGGCAATCATTGATTTAATACCGTTGTGTCCGCCAGCCGATCCCGATAGACGGATTCTCAACCGGCCTAGGGGCAGATCCATATCATCGTAAATGACTAAAATCGACTCTGGAGCTAGTTTATACCAGTCCAGCACCGATCGCACCGATTGCCCGGAGCGATTCATATAGGTTTGGGGTTTCAAGAGACGAATTTTGCCCGGGAGAGGACTGTCACCTTCGGCAATAAAACCTTGAAATCGCTTGTTTTCCTGCCAAGATAGCCCCCAATCCCGTGCTAATGAGTCCACAGCTTCAAAACCGATATTATGACGGGTGCGATCATATTTGGGTTCGGGATTACCCAAACCGATAATTAGCTGAGGAATGATTAAATTAGGGGTTTTATCGGAATTCATAGGGGAAAATCGGGTTTTTAACCAGGACCCGACTCTTATTATCCCCGAATTAGCACTCCGAGCGCTGGAACAAAGTTTCTAGATAAACCTTGGCACAGCTATTTTGCTCCTCAAAATTCATCCTTTCGGAGGATTGACAATTAAGTAGAAAAAATGATAGAGCCGCCGTAAACACACCATCTTGATCCCAACCGGGGTGAGTTTCTAGATATTGTTGTAGGGATTGGTGGAGGATTTCGGGGATTTCTGCCAAGATACTGACTGATGTATTCATATCGTTTACCTCTAAATCTGAAGTGGGGAAATCCCTGACTGGTGCAGTGGACAGTAAGGACTATTGTGAGCCAAGTTGGGGGGAGTTGCAATATTACCAGATGTAAAGGAATGCTTTAGAAAAACTTAATATTTACGAGGGAATAAGGGTTAGAGCTAGATTTTATTTACTCAACTTAACAATAACTCAGTATCTATCGATGGGAATTTTGACAATCAAGATTAATTTTTTCTAGAAGCAAGTGCCGATTCTATCGCTGTTGCCTGTGGAAAAGTCTGGGTAAACTGTGGAAAACTTGGGAGTGAGTGGGGAAATACTGGGGAATGTATGGGGGAAAACATTGGGGAAAAATAAGATTTGCAAATTTTAATCCGTAGTGATGCTCAAGACTACTTAGGGTTTGCGGCAAAAAGTTTTTCGTGGGTGCAGGGTGTGGGGTGTGGGGTGTGGGGTTTTACCGATTTTGAGGTAGTAAGTTACCTAATTTTCAGGGAAAAAGTCCCAGAATTTTACCCCCGATCACTCCAATGGTCAGCACTTTTTGAGGTCAAAAAAGTCTAAAAGCCTTATCTAACAAGGTTTTTAGATTTATTCAGCCAACCCTACTTAGGCACTCTTGCCAGAGTACCTTTTCTAGCTGAATGCTGGCTGCTATGCTTTTACCACCAATACTGAACAGGTAGCTTCTGCCACCACGAGACTACTAACAGAATCTTCGATCACCCGTTGAACTCCCGTTAATCCCCGACTGCCGATCACGATCAGATCAGCATGATAGATATTAGCTAAACGAATAATTTCCTCCGCTGGATCACCAAAGATGACCTCGATTTCACTAGGGGCAGCAATCTGGGATTGATAGCAGCGCAATTGATCTTCAATGATCTCACGGGAGGGGTGAGGGCGATCAACTGGCGATTCATCTCCCTCCTTGCCGAGGATATGGGTGAGGATGAGGCAAGAATTTGCCGTTAGAGAAAGAGAATTCAAGGAATAAAGGACTCGATCCGATAATTCCCCACAATCTAAGGCAACAACGATATTTTTAAACATTTTGACTAAATCCTGCCGCTAAACAAACTTCCAATTAAGATTCCGGAGCAAAAAATCTTTGATTCTGCCATTATGCCTAGATAGACAATTTTATAGGTTATTGCGCTCGGTTAAGATTTCGTACCCCGTGGCGGTTACTAAGACAGTATGCTCAAACTGAGCGGAGAGAGCATTATCCATCGTCACCACCGTCCAACGATCGCGCAAAGTTCTGGTATGTTTAGATCCTGCGTTGACAATTGGTTCAATTGCCAGAGTCATCCCGGTGCGGAGTTTGACATTGGGTAACTGATTAGTGCGAAAATTAAATACCGAGGGTTCTTCGTGGAGATTTCTGCCGACTCCATGACCAGTAA
This sequence comes from Microcystis sp. LE18-22.4A, assembly GCF_027531105.1. Taxonomy (NCBI): domain Bacteria; kingdom Bacillati; phylum Cyanobacteriota; class Cyanophyceae; order Chroococcales; family Microcystaceae; genus Microcystis; species Microcystis sp. LE18-22.4A. The sequence goes on along the minus strand of NZ_JAPZRB010000595.1, from coordinate 16,024 downwards.
AATCTTCTACCACCTGGAAACCGTTAGCTTGAACGTGATCTTCGATCGCTCCCGCAATATCGAGCAGATAATTGCCCGCTTTTACCTGATTTATGCCTTTATATAAAGCTTCTTCCGCCACGCGGATTAATTTTTCGGCTTTGGGAGAGACGGAACCGATCGCGATCGTGATACAGGAATCCCCATGATAACCTTGGTAGTAGGCCCCCGTATCTACCTTTAACACAGAACCGGCTTTGAGGCGTTTTTTCGGGCTAGGGATACCGTGAACGACTTCGTTATCGACGGAGGCACAAATCGAGGCAGGAAAGCCATAATAACCTTTAAAACTGGGAGTAGCACCCATTTCGCGAATACGTTTTTCCGCATAGACATCCAGATCCGCCGTCGTCATCCCGGGTTGAGCGATCTCGGCGATTTCCTTAAGGACTGTAGCGGCAATTTTACCCGCTTGTCGCATAATCACGATTTCTGCGGCGGATTTGGTCTCGATTCCCCGGCGGCTTTTCTGTACTCGCGGCGAACCTACTTGCTCTGGGGTTTTAGTTTCGGGAAAAAGCAGCTTGGTTAGGATGTTCATGGAGAGTTGGCTGTCGAGTCTTTACTTAACTTAGCATTTTCCCGGCGATCGATGACTGCTCTGGAGAAATCAAAAATCTTCCCTTAGGTGAGGAGACAGGAGACTCCGAGACAGGAGCAGGGAGCGGGGAGTGGGGAGATGGGGAGGTGGGGAGATGGGGAGATGAGGATAAAAAAGACAAGAGATAACTATCCTAGCCATAAAACCGAAAATTATCGCAAATTTATCTGATTTTTAAGATATTTTGAGCCGATAGCACCTCGAGAACTTACTTTTGCAGGAGAGCTAAGGGACATTTAGAAAAGCTATAGTAGGGAAAAGGCTATTTTTCCGGCGAGGTGACAATTTATGGCAGTCAAAAAAGAGTTTTCCAGTTTTCAGCAACTGTTGCAAACCACTAATCTCCCCGTGTTAGTGGATTTCTATGCCACTTGGTGCGGTCCTTGTCAAATGATGGCTCCGATTCTAGAACAAACGGGAATGTATTTCAAAAATCGCCTACAAATTGTCAAAATTGATACAGACAAATATCCTAATTTAGCCACTAAGTACGGTATTCAAGCTTTACCGACTTTAGTAGTCTTTAAAAATGGTCAACCGATCGATCGAATCGAGGGAGTGGTGCAGGTTAACCAACTGGTTCAACATTTACAAACTCTGTTGTAAGATAATTTTGAACCAGAACTAGGAGTTAGTGCCATGGCAAAGGCGATTTGGAATGGTGCAGTGGTAGCGGAAAGCGATAACTGCGAAATTGTCGAGGGAAACTACTATTTTCCCCCCGATACCATCAAAGCTGAATATTTTCAATCCAGTAACACCCATACCATTTGTTCTTGGAAGGGAGAGGCTAGTTATTATACTCTCAGGGTAAATGGACAGGACAATAAAGATGCCGCTTGGTATTATCCCGATCCTAAACCAAAAGCCCAAAATATCAAAGGATATATCGCTTTTTGGCGAGGTGTGCAGGTTGAGAAATGATCGCCATCTACCCCGGCAGCTTCGATCCAGTTACACTCGGTCATTTAGATATTATCGAACGCAGTGTGCCACTATTCGAGCGAGTAATCGTGGCAGTTCTTTGCAATCCCCATAAAAACCCCTTATTTACCGTCGAAAAACGCATAGAACAGATCAGTTACTGTACAAAACACCTGAAAAACGTTGAGATAGACAGTTTTTCAGGATTGACGGTTGAATATGCCAGATTGAAAGGCGCTAAGGTGCTGTTGCGGGGGTTGCGGGTCCTCTCAGACTTTGAAAAAGAACTGCAAATGGCCCATACCAATAAAACCCTCTGGGAAGGGATCGAAACGGTTTTTTTAGCCACCACCAAAGAATATAGTTTTTTAAGTAGTAGCGTGGTTAAAGAAATCGCTCAATTCGGTGGCTCCGTCACCCATCTAGTCCCAGAAAACGTTTCTAGAGATATTTACTCATACTACAGTTAACATACTAGAATACAGCAATGAGGACGATCTGAACCTATGGCGCGCCGAGAACCTAATGATCGCAGAAAAGCAGTACCTAACACTTCTAATAGTGGGGTTCCCAGTCCACCCGTCGATTTCGATATCTATCAGGATTTGGCGCGTCTGCAAGAGATGATTTTTGATAGTTTCCATATCCCCCTCACCCGTTGGACAATCATCGATGAGGGACAGATATCCGAACAGATCGATCTCATCTATGAAACCGTGCCACCAGCAGTACAGAAAGCTTTGGCAATTTTGCAGGAAGAACAGGAAATTATCACTAAAGCGGAGGAATACGCTCAACAAGTCCTTCGTTCCGCTCAACAAAGAGCCGCCCAAATTCTCGATGAGTCCGGTATTATTCAACAAGCAGAACGGCAAGCGGCCCAAATTCGTCAACGGGTTCAGCAGGAGTGTGAATCCTTGCAACAACAAACCCTCGATGAAATCGAACAGATGCGTCACAGCACCTTGCAGGAAGTGCAACAGTTACGACAAAAAACCCAAGCTGAATGTCATGAAATTCAAAAAGGCGCTGACGACTATGCCGAAGCGGTTTTAGAACATCTCGATCGAGAATTAGGGGAAATGTTACAAGTTATCCGCAACGGTCGTCAACAGGTAAGATCGAAACCAACATCTTCAAAAAATCTACCCGGAGAACGTCCTTAATCAGTGATCAGTGATCAGTGATCAGTTATCAGATGTAAGTTTTAAGTTAATTAGTTAGTTAGTTATCTTCATCTTTATCCCTGATTACTGTTTACTATTTACCGCTCACTGAAAAGAACCAAACCCCCAATCCCTCACTGATAACTGATAACGGAATTTAATGAATAACCCCTCCTCGAATTCCCATCTATTCGGACGCTTTGTCAGCGGGTTATTCAGCTGGAAAATTTGGTTATTTGTCCAGATATTTCAAGGCAGTAAAAGCTTTTATCGATTCCTGTATCATTATTTATATCGTCGTCCTAAAATCGATCGCATTCTCGGTAGCGATGTCATCTATATTCCTGAGAAAAAACTTTATAGCATTCCCCTCGATGTGCTGAAAATGGAGCGGCAAATAGTTAATAGCAATCACCAGCAGTTGACTTCTGTTACTACTTGGAAAGTTAAAACGATTCATCCCACCATCACCGAAACCGAGATACAATTCCACGATATTACCGTCGATTTACAACAGGTACACCTGATTAAATCAGACCTTAATAACTACGATTATACTAACACTCGCCGCTTGGCTCCTCTGGTGAAAACCTTACTTTTTGAAATTAACCCCAAAATTGCCAGTTTAGTAGAAAAGAAAAATCAATTACATAGACTGCGAAATCTGGCCGCATCTTCCGAAATTTTTCATTCACAAACTCCATTATATGCTCGAGCAATTAATCAAGTCCAGCTAATTATTGATCAAGCGGAAACTTTGAGACAAGAATGTTTAAAATTTATCCGAGAAACCCTGATCGAACGGGAATTAGTGCAATCCGATATCGATACCAATCTCGTTGATTTGCCCCTCGATTTTGCCAGTCAATATCAACTAATTCAAGAAAAATATCAACTCTGGAAAGAAGAAGTACAAGCTTATTTTGAATTAAAAGATTCTTCTCTACCTAAAAATTAACTATGACCATCAGTATTCAGTTATCAGTTCACTGTTTACTGTTCACTGAAAAAACTGCTCACTTTCCTATACTTTTTCAACAGGATTTAGTATTATGTCTAGTTTAACGGCAATTCGTGAACATATTTTTGCTTGGGGAAAACGCACCTATATCATGGGTGTTTTAAACGTTACTCCCGATAGTTTTAGTGATGGGGGAGAATTTGACAATGTTGAAAATGCCCTGCTACAGGCGATGAAAATGATCGAGGCCGGGGCTGATATAATCGATATCGGTGGTCAATCCAGCCGTCCGGGAGCCGAAGAAATTAGCCTAGAAGCAGAATTATCGCGAGTTATCCCCGTAATCACCGCTATTCGACAACAAAGTTCTATTCCTATCTCTCTCGATACTACCCGGGCGATCGTGGCAGCCCAAGGTATCGCCGCCGGGGCCGATTTGATCAATGATATTTCTGGGGGAACCTTCGATCGCCTATTATTGCCCACGGTGGCTAAATTGGCCGTTCCCATCATCCTCATGCACCTGCGGGGCAATCCGCAAACCATGCAATCTTTAACACATTATGACGATTTAGTCAAGGAAATTAAAGAATTTTTACAGAATCGCGTTAAGGAAGCTTTACAGTGGGGTATTGCTAGGGAAAATATTATCATCGATCCGGGGATTGGTTTCGCCAAAACTGGACGACAAAATCTTGAGTTATTGCGAGAATTAGGGCAATTTCGGGATTTAGGTTTACCTATTTTAATTGGATTGTCGAGAAAACGCTTTATCGGCGAGATTACAGGCAAAGATGACCCAAAAGAACGAGTTTTCGGAACGGCGGCGGCCTGTGCTTTAGCGATCGCTAAGGGGGCCGATATCCTGCGCGTCCATGATGTGGCTGCGATCGTAGATGTGAGTAAAGTGGTGGACGCAATCGAGCGAAGTTGAAAATTTTTGCTAGTCTTAGAATCATCCACACTTCGATCGAAATCAGCGATGAATAGCCAACTAACTAGCGATCATTGTATGTTACCCGTGATTCGATCTCCCCGGGATTATCAAGTTTTTCGCATTAGTGCTGGGGATACGAATCGTTTAGCGATCGTCTTCGATTCTACCGTAGCGGGGGATTCCTTGACCGTTTGTGTGGAAATTTTCGATCCCCACGGTCGCACCCCTACCCATCGTCATCATTTTGCCGTAGAAATGTTTTTTATCCTCAAAGGGGAAGGAATGGCTATCTGTGATGGTAAACCGATTCCCCTGGGGCCGGGGGATAGTTTATTAGTCCGTCCCACGGGTATTCACGAGATTAGAAATGTGGGGGACGGAAGACTTTATGCACTATGTTTTATGGTTCCTAATGAGGATTTTTCGGAATTAATTCGCAATGGTATCCCAGAGGAGTTAGACGCAGAAGATTTAGAGGTGTTGATGGGAACTATTAAAGGATAATCAAGCAATACCATCCCTTAAATTTTGGGCTTTTTTTCTAGAAAGAGGGCGATAAAAAAGGTAAAGGTTCCTCCCAGAAGTCCGAAGATTAGCCAATTTAATCTTGGATAGCCTTTATTGATAGCGATGACTGTAGCAATGCCACCGATGAGACAATGCCAGAAAAAAAGCAACAAGAATAAATCTAAGCTCGGGGAAATATCAGCAATTAGTTTCATATTTTATCAGTAGAGCGATCGAGTTAATTGTTTAGATAGCAAATCTCTAGAATTTTTCCAATGACCGAGTCCCTGAACCGATTTTATGTTTATTTACATCTATAAGTATTTCTCTTATTTTTTTGTCCAAGGCCATTTTGTTCCCATCTCGGTTAAAGCTGAAAAAAATAGATAGAGAATAAGAAGGGCAACACAAAAGAGAAAAGTCAATAAGTCGTTATTCATCGAGTTATCCCTGATAGCTTAAAGGTCACTGATTCGCTACTATCCATTTGCCCACTACTTAGCAATTACTGCTTTTCTAGACTGTTTAAACAGGATTGATTATTGTTGCTGTTGTGCCAAATAGTTAAGCACTGTTTCCAGAGTTAATTCTAAGCGTTCCGAGATTTGTTGCTGGGTTAAACCGAGGTCTTGCAGTAGCGGAATTGTTTTCAATTTTTGCAAGTTTATTCCCTGTTCAATTCCCTGTTCAATTCCCTGTTCAATTCCCTGTTCAATGCCCTCTCCAAAAGCTTCTTGATAGAAACGAGTTTGTTTTAGGTCTTGTAGTTCCAACATAGCTTCAATTTCCTCTCGATTACTGCTTTTCTAGACTGTTTAAACAGGATCGATCATTGTTGCTGTTGTGCCAAATAGTTAAGCACTGTTTCCAGAGTTAATTCTAAGCGTTCCGAGATTTGTTGCGGGGTTAAACCGAGGTCTTGCAGTAGAGGAATTGTTTTCAATTTTTGCAAGTTTATTCCCTGTTCAATTCCCTGTTCAATTCCCTGTTCAATACCATCTCCAAAAGCTTCTTGATAGAAACGAGTTTGTTTGAGGTCTTGTAGTTCCAACATAGCTTCAATTTCCTCTCGACTTTTTTGGGGTAATTTATAAATGATTATGGTTTCGATTAAATCAATGACATTTCTCTGCACTAAGCGATCGCTCACTTCTCTTTGAGCCTGTTTAATTAAAATCTTAGCAGAATTAACAGCTTGACTCTCACTTTCAGTGACCAATTTGATCATGGCGATCGCTAAGGAAGGAGTCTCGTCATTTGCCAATTCATCCAGATAGATTCTTTTAATCCTTGACAAGGATAACAAGTCTTCAAATTGCTGGGGATGTTCTCGCTCAATTTCTCGGCTAGGATAAATAACAACTATCTGCCAGGGTGAAACAGGTTTATACTGTCTAAGATATAAGAAAAGTTCCGAAAATAATCGATAATATAGGTCTTCATCCTTTTGAAACTGCACTTCTACCAGATAAAAGGGCGAATTTTCTAGATTATCGAGCGGCAAAAATAAACCATCCAATCGAAAAGCTAGTTGTTTAACTTCTTGGGAAGTAAATCGATAATTGCTAACGATAGCATCGGGTTGAGCGATTAATTCAAAGAACGAATCGGGAAAATCGAGAAACATTCGATAAAATATGCTGTCAGTTTTCATGCTGCCACAAAATTGCCTGTAATTTCAGCTTAATCCGCCTATGATCATCCCATCATTTCTGCAACCCGGTGCTAAAGTTTCTCTGGTGGCCACCAGTGGAGCCGTCAAGGAATTAGCCGCCCTAGAAAAAGGCGTAGAAATCTGGCGATCGAGGGGTTATCAAGTGGAATTTAGCGAGAATTGGGCTAATCGTCTCGGTTATCTCGCTGGTAGCGACGAGCAACGTCGTCAAGCTTTAGCCCAAGCATGGCAAGATCCCGATTGTCAAGCAATTCTCTGCGCTAGGGGGGGTTACGGTAGCGCTCGCCTCTTAGAAAATTGGACATGGGCAAAAACTAACCCGAAATGGTTAATCGGTTTTTCCGACGTGACGGGGATTTTATGGAGTTTAGCGAAACAGGGCATTTGTAGTGTTCACGGGGCAGTTTTAACCACCTTAGCCCAAGAAAGTCCCCAATCAATCGATCGCCTCTTTTCTCTTCTGGAAGGTCGTCCTTTAGCCCCTCTTGTCGGTCAAGGTTGGGGTGGGGGCAAAGTGCGGGGACGCTTATTACCAGCTAATTTAACCGTAGCCACCCATCTCCTCGGAACCTCGGTTCAACCCACCCTAGAGGGGGTAATTTTAGCCCTAGAGGACGTAACCGAGGCCCCCTACCGGATCGATCGAATGTTAACTCAGTGGCGAATGCTGGGCATTTTCTCCCAAATTAAAGGCATTGCTCTCGGTCGTTTTAGCCGTTGTCTGGCGGCCTCCGGTAGTGATAGTCAAACCGTAGAGGAAGTCTTAAAAGAGCGTTTGGGCGATTTGGGTATTGCGGTTATTGCTGAGTTACCTTTCGGTCATGATGGCGATAATGCCGCTTTACCGGTGGGAACAATGGTAGAACTGGACGGGGATCGGGGAATCTTAGAATTTTTCTATCCCCAATGATCCACTTTTTTGATAGTATCTTAGAGAAGTGTTAACAAATGTAACAAAAAATTAATTATAGATGAAAGTATTAGTTGTCGGTGCGACAGGAACCCTAGGGCGACAGATCGTGCGTCATGCCATCGATCAGGGACATCAAGTGCGTTGTTTGGTACGCAGTCAGAGAAAAGCGGCTTTTTTGAAGGAATGGGGCGCGGAATTAGTCGGGGGAACCCTACGGGATAAGAGTACCATTATTGCCGCTTTAGAGGGAATGGACGCGGTGATCGATGCCGCTACTGCCCGGGCGACGGACTCAGCCAGCATTAAACAGGTGGATTGGGATGGTAAAGTTAATCTGATTCAAGCGGCCAAAACTGCGGGAGTCGATCGCTTTATTTTCTTCTCGATTCTCAATGCCGAAAAATATCCCAACGTGCCTTTAATGGAGATAAAACGCTGTACCGAGAAATTTCTAGCAGAATCGGGTTTAAAATATACAATTCTGCGTCCCTGTGGCTTTATGCAGGGTTTAATCGGTCAATACGCCATCCCGATGTTAGATAATCAAACGGTCTGGATCACGGGGGAAAGTACGGCAATCGCCTACATGGACACCCAAGATATCGCTAAATTCGCCGTTCGCGCCCTAGAAGTCCCCGAAACCGTCGGTCAATCCTATCCTGTGGTGGGCAGCAAAGCTTGGAAAGCTGAAGAAATTATCGAAGTTTGCGAACGCTTATCGGGTAAAGAGGGGAAAATTTGGCGTTTACCCATGGGATTACTGCGTTTTATGCGGGGAATAAGCCGTTGTTTCCAATGGACCTATAATATATCCGACCGACTAGCTTTTGCGGAAGTTCTCGCTAGTGGTCAAGCTCTTGATGCCCCCATGGCAGAAGTTTATCAAGTATTTGGCCTTGATCCGAGTCAAACAACTACTTTAGAATCCTATTTACAAGAATACTTTAGCCGCATTCTCAAGAAGCTCAAGGAAATCGACTTCGAGAAACAAAAAGCTCAGAAGAAGAAGAAAACTCCTTTCAAAAAGAAAGCGTGATTCAGCAGTAGGAAAATTTGTCAATGCCCAAAATCGGCATTATTTACAACGATATTAAGCCTATCGCTTGTAAAACAGCCCATCAGATACAAGATCAGCTACTTTCCCTAGGTTGCCAGGTGTTTATGGCTACCGGCAGCGGTGGCCTGCTAGGCCATTCTAAACCCTCTCGTCCGGTTTGTTTTACCCCGATCGATCAGTTAGTCCCCCCCCACTTCGATCAGGATTTAAGTTTTGCGATCGTGTTGGGGGGCGATGGTACAGTCCTATCGGCGGCCCGGCAGTTGGCCACCCTCAATTTGCCCCTGTTAACGGTCAATACGGGACACATGGGCTTTTTGACCGAAATTTACCTAAATCAGCTTGAACCCGCCTTAGAACTGGTTCTAGAGGGAAATTACACCATCGAAAATCGCTCGATGATCACGGTGCGACTATTTCGCGAAGATACCCTCCTCTGGGAGGCACTTTCTCTCAATGAGGTGGTCGTCCACCGCGAACCCCTCACCAGTATGTGTCATTTTGAGATTCAAATTGGTGAACACGCGCCCGTCGATATCGCTGCCGATGGGGTGATTCTCTCCACTCCTACCGGTTCTACTGCCTATGCTCTCAGCGCCGGTGGCCCGGTAATAACTCCCGATGTGCCGGTATTACAATTAGCCCCCATTTGTCCCCATTCTTTAGCTTCCAGGTCCTTGGTATTTTCTGACAAGGAAACTGTAAATATTTTCCCGGCAACTGCTAATCGGATGGTGATGGTAGTGGACGGTAATGGCGGTTCTTATATCTTGCCAGAAGATCGAATTAATGTGCAGAAATCCCCCTACAATGTTCATTTTATTCGCCTGCAATCGACGGAATTCTTCCGCATCCTCCGGGAAAAATTAGGTTGGGGTTTACCTCATATTGCTAAACCAACTTCGGTGGAATTACCTTAATCAGTTATCAGTGATCAGTGATCAGTGATCAGTGATCAGATGTGAGCTTTCAGTTCACTGATTACTGGTTACTGTTTACTGATAGCTGAATTTATGCTCCCTTTTCGCACCAAAATAGCTTTTTATTTAGAGGATGTCACCACGGCGATCGGACTGACGGTAAATCTGCTTATCTTAGCATTAATTTTACTATCTTTGGGGATTTATGTGGCTCAAACCTATCCCTTATCCGCCACTTGGCAAATGTGGTTACGTCAGCTTGATTGGGGAATTTTAAGCTTATTTTCCCTAGAGTATTTAATTCGGTTTTGGTGTGCGGAATCAAAACTAGGCTTTGTTTTTAATATTTTTTCCATCCTAGATTTATTGTCAATTCTGCCCCTATTTTTTGGTTTTTTTGATATTAGATTTTTTAGAATTTTTCGCTGGTTTAGAATTTTGCGAGTGATTCGTTTTTTTGGTTCCGATCTTTCTATTTTTAGGATTAAAACTTCCGATCAGATAGTATTTACTCGCATATTACTAACTCTATTCTCGATTATTTTTGTCTATGCTGGTTTAATTTATCAGATCGAACACCCGATTAATCCTCAAGTCTATCGGACATTTTTTGATGCTTTTTACTTCGCCGTTGTGACTATGACTACCGTGGGATTTGGGGATGTAACTCCCCTTTCTGATGGGGGCAAAATGGTGACAGTTTTAATGATTTTAACGGGAGTTTTGTTAATTCCCTTGCAAATTAGCACTCTGACTAAACAACTATTAAAATCTGGCACTCAAATTGATTATCCTTGTCCAGATTGTGGTTTACCCCGTCACGATATAGATGCCAATTTTTGTAAAAACTGTGGGGCAAAACTCTTAAAAAAACCTGATTGAGACTAATTCTGGCGAAATTCAGGAGCCGGTCCTCAGGAGATTATTTTTATTTATTCTCCCCGCTTCCCCACTCCCCCACTTCCCCACTTCCCCACCCCCAATCCGTCTAAATGTTAAGTTAAGTATCGAAGAGCGGCCGTTTCATCACCCAGTAGTAATATAATCACTGAGTTATCAACTTTGATCCTTGAGTATGACTGCATTCACCACAACCCCCACCCTTGCCAATTTGCCCGCCAGTGACAGCCGTAGCCGCGTCAGTGAATTTATGAAATCCCTACAGGATGAAATTTGTCAGGGATTAGAAGAAGTGGATGGACAAGCAAAATTTATCGAAGATAGTTGGCAACGGCCCGAAGGTGGCGGCGGACGTTCGCGAGTTTTGCGGGAAGGGGCAATTTTTGAACAAGCAGGGGTGAATTTTTCGGAAGTTTGGGGGAAAGAATTACCTCCTAGCATTGCCAAACAACGGCCCGAGGCTGCCGGTCATCAATTTTATGCCACGGGAACCTCGATGGTCTTACATCCTCACAATCCTTATATTCCCACGGTTCACCTCAATTATCGCTATTTTGAAGCAGGTCCGGTTTGGTGGTTTGGCGGTGGCGCTGATTTAACTCCCTACTATGCTTTTGAAGAAGATGCTAGTCATTTTCACCGCACTTTTAAACAGGTTTGCGACCAACATCATCCCGAATATTATCCCGTTTTTAAACGCTGGTGTGATGAATATTTTTATCTCAATCATCGTCAGGAAGCCAGAGGCATCGGCGGGATTTTCTTTGATTACCAAGACGGTTTAGACCCTCTCTATCGTGGTCCTTTTGCCGAAAGTGATGCCGCTATCTATTCAGAAAAATTATCTCCCCAACAACCCCGCAACTGGGAAGAAATTTTTAGTTTCATTAATGACTGTGGCCGGGCTTTTCTACCCGCTTACGTTCCCATTGTCCAGAAACGGCGCTCGACGGAATACGGTGACAGAGAACGTCAGTTTCAACTCTATCGTCGCGGTCGTTATGTAGAATTTAATTTAGTTTATGATCGTGGCACAATTTTTGGGCTGCAAACTAACGGTCGTACCGAGTCGATTTTGATGTCTTTACCTCCTTTAGTTCGTTGGGAATACTGTTATCAACCTGCACCAAACACCCCAGAAGCAAAACTCTATGATGTCTTCCTAAAACCCCAAGATTGGGTTAATTGGCAAGGTTAAATCAGTTATCAGTTATCAGTTATCAGTTATCAGTTATCAGTTATCAGTTATCAGTTACCAGTTACCAGTTACCAGTTATCAGTTATCAGTTATCAGTTATCAGTTATCAGTTATCAGTTCACTGAAAATACTTCCCACACCCTTGTCAAGTAAATAAATCTAAAAATTTTGGCTAATTTTTGGACACCTCTCCATACTCGTCTGGAAACCACGGTGAAAAAGGGACAATTACTACCTAAAAATGCGTCTCTGTTAGTGGCATTGTCGGCAGGTCAGGATTCCCTCTGTTTAGGGCAATTATTGCTGGATTTGCGCCCTCGTTGGGGTTGGCAACTAGCGATCGCTCATTGTGATCACCGTTGGTCCTCCGACCGAGGATTAGTCACTCATGTGCGGGAAATCGCCGAAATTTGGCAATTACCTGTTTATATTACCACCGCACCCCCCATGGCGGAAACGGAAGCCAAGGCCCGACAATGGCGTTATCAAGCTTTACAAACAATCGCCCAAGAACAGGGTTTTAATTATCTTCTCACGGCACACACGAGGAGCGATCGAGCGGAAACTTTTCTTTATAATCTCACGCGCGGGGCGGGTAGTGATGGACTTTCTGCCTTAACTTGGTTGACAAGTTTAACCCCAGATATTTTTTTAGTCCGTCCCCTCTTAAATGTCACTCGCGGGGAAACTTTCGCTTTTTGTCAAAGTCGAGAATTACCGATCTGGTATGATCGAGCTAATGAGAATTTACGCTATGCTCGCAATCGCATCCGTCTGGAATTATTACCCTACCTGCAAACTAATTTAAATCCCCAAATCGAAAAACATCTCGCCCAAACTGCCGAAATTTTGGAAGCAGAAAGCGATTATTTAGATAGTATTGCCCGGGATATTTTTCGTCAGGTTATCGATCTAGATCAACAAAGACTCGATCGCTCCCCTTTACAAATTCTACCTCTAGCGATACAAAGACGAGTGATTCGTTTATTTTTGGCTCAATATTTACCCTCATCCCCTAATTTTGCCGAAGTTGAGTCAGTGGTTAATCTCATTACCGGTGTTAATCGCGATGCCACTTCTTCCTTAACTGGCAAAATTCGGGTAGAAGTACAACAAAATTGGCTATATATCAGTTATCAGTGATCAGTTATCAGATTACAGTTTTAAGTGGACAGTGTTAGGTGAAAACTTCGCTACTTTCTTTTCACTGATTAAGTGGGTGGGTGGAATTAAATATAAGATGAACGTAGGTTGGGTTGAAGCATGAAACCCAACACCCGCTCATGTTACGCTACCGCTAACCCATCCTACAAATAATTGTGCCTCCCTACTTACTGCTTACTGTTTACTGTTCACTGAAAAACCCCATCTCCCCATTCTAGTTATCTCTAGCTAACTTTTACAGCAATTGGTTTAAGAAGAAACTATAATTAGTAATACAATTAAACTAAAAATAAAATTGGCGTAGAATAATGAGCGAAACTAAAGTAATTAATCGAGAAAGTTTACTGGTCAATCTCCGGCAACAACTGCGAGTTGGACAACAGGAATTAGCCGATTGGCAAGGGGGAAAAATGGCCATTTCTGCGGTGCCAGGGGCAGGAAAATCCCACAGTTTGGCCGTAGCTGCCGCTATGGTTATTGCTCGTGAGCAACTTCATGCTAAAAAACAGTTAATTATTGTCACCTACACGCGCTCGGCTGCCGCTAGTATTAAAGCTAAAATTAAACAACGCTTGCAAGATTTACAACTTTCTGCCCAAGGTTTCAGCGTCCAAACTCTGCACGGACTGGCCCTACAATTGGCCCGTCGTTACCCGGAATTATCGGGATTAGACCTCGAATCTTCTACCTTAGTTATTCCGACTCCTAGCCACAGAATTATTAGAAACTCGGTGGAAAAATGGCTAATTGCCGACCCAATTCGTTATCAAAAGTTATTAGAAGGAGTGGAATTTGATGGGGAAGAAACAGAAAGATTACGCCGTCAATCGGTGCTGAGAACCGAAATTTTACCTAGTCTTGCCTATACGGCCATTCATGAGCTAAAAAGTTCGGGATTATCACCGCAGCAAGTTTGGGAATTAAGCCACTATACCGACGATAATTATCAAATTCTCGCTATTGCTAGTGGTTTGTACCAACAGTATGAAATCCTGATGCGTCAGAAAAACTATATAGATTATGATGACATGATTTTAGGAGCCTTGCGGGTATTAGAGGAAGAAAAAATTCGCCGACAATGGCAAAAATCTGTCTTTGGAGTCTTTGAAGATGAGGCACAGGATTCTAGTCCTCTCCAAGAAAAACTAATTACTATTTTAGCAAAAAATAATGACGGGGAAATACCTAATTTAATTCGCGTCGGCGATCCCAATCAAGCCATTAATTCTACCTTTACCCCCGCCGATCCTGTTTACTTTAATTGGTTTTGTGAAAGTTGTCAAAACGAAGGCAATTTATCCACTATGAACCAAGCAGGTCGCAGCAATACTAAAATTATCGAAGCTGCTAATTTAGTTTTACAATGGGTCGATCGAGATTGGAAACAGGGAAAAGATAATCATAAAGTTACCGAGGCTCCTTTTCGGGTTCAAGCGATCCTTCCCGTCAGCGCCGAAGATCCCCAACCTAATCCAGTTAAGGAGGGAAAAGGATTAGAAATTTATCAACCCGATGACATTTATCAAACAGTGGAATTAATTGAAAAACGTCTAGTTAAATTACTCCAAGAAAACCCTCAACATAATGCGGCTATCCTCGTTAGAGAAAATCGACAGGGACACTTTTTTGCTCAAAAATTTGCCCATTTTTATAAAAGTTATCAAATCAGAATTTTTGAAGCTAACGAGATTGATCGCTTTTCCCAAATTCCCGCCGAAATGCTGAAACTATTAGCTTTTGTCGAACGTCCCCACTCTCCCGATTATCTCAAAGCGGCTTTAGAAGTGCTACAATTTAGGGGTTTAATTACTGCCCAAGACTTAAATCCTTTAGTTACCTATCCCGAACAATTTCTTTATCCCACTCCCCTCGATCCCGAACTGAAATCTAACGAAAAAATCGCCCGTCGTTATTGCAGCAGTTTACTAAAAGCTAGATTAGAATTACCCCATTATCAACTCCTGTCTTTTTTCGCTATGACTCTCCAATATTCGGGGTCAGAATTAGCCACTTTGCAAAAATTAACCGCCCGTATTTATCAGGAAACTGCTGGTAATAGTTCTCTAAAAAATACAATCAATACTCTCAATGAAATTATCGCCTCTGAGCGCTTTGAAGGAGTGGAAGAAGATAACGACGATTGTTATACTCGTCCCGGACAACTGACGATTATTACTATGCACAAAGCCAAGGGTTTAGACTGGGATTATGTTTTTATTCCCTTTCTTCACGAAGATATTATCCCGGGCAAACCTTGGGTTCCCAATGGGGCGAAATTTTTGGCAGATTTTACCCTCGCAGAAGTGGCCCGGGCGCAAATTCGAGCAGCAGTTCATCAACGCTATTTAAACCCCGACAGCATACCAATTATTCCCCCACCTTTAAGCGCTTGGTTAGAAGCTGGACAACTTAAAAAAGCTGAAGAATACCGACTTTTGTATGTAGCGATGACGCGAGCAAAAAGACTTTTATGGATGTCGAGTGAAAAAAAAGCTCCTTTCCGTTGGAACACTTTTCGCGGAGATGAAAGTAGTCAATTACAGGATAAAAATCCCTGTCCTGTCTTTCCTGTTTTAATCAATGCTTTCCCCGATTCTTTCTGTGTTTAACTGTTGCTGCAGCGTCCGCGGATAAAGAATTAGGAAGACAAACCACCAGAGGAGTATAGGAATAGATAGGAGTAGGGTTAACCAGAGACGCTGAGTTAAAAACCAACAGCCAGCAATCAGGGTAATTCCTGTCAATAAAATCGACCAAGGTTGACACCAACGGGGTTTGTGGTCCCAAACGCTACTAGATTTCGAGTTGGACATTAGTTAAGGGGCGGTAATTTAAGTAGTAGGAAAAAATTAACGTCTTGGTTAGGATAGGCACTCATGCAAGAGGTGGTTAGATATGTCTAATTAATTGTGTCTAGCTACTTAGGGTTTGCTGAATAAATCTAAAAACCTTGTTGGATAAGACTTTTGGACTTTTTTCCCCTCAAAAAGTGCCAGCCATTGCGGGGATCGGGGGAAAATTCAGGTACTTTTTCCCTGAAAATTAGGTAGTTGACCACCTGA
>NZ_JAPZRB010000068.1:0-1210 GCF_027531105.1 Microcystis sp. LE18-22.4A | reverse complement strand
TTCTCGGCTGGTGAGAGAGAGTCTATCTTTCTCTAAAAAAATGGAGAATCACGTTGGGGAACCCTTTGGTATTTTATCCATGACTACAATGCACAGCAAAGCAAAGGATTAAGCCGCCATCACTACTACCGAATCACCACCGGTTATTTCTGATGCGCCTTTCGTTTGTTTTTGTAGTTCTTTTAATCCGGGAATAGTTAAGCCGTTCATCATTTTTTAATTCTTGGGTTAACCGATAAAATTAAGAATTAAATACATCAAAAACCTTTAAGTTTAATTCTTTGAATCCAGGAGATTTTACTAAGTCATCATTGCTAAAATTACCGATTTTTGTATAAGTATTTCCTCTTAATTCTAAGACTAAAATGGTTTGAGTTTGGGGGTCAACGATCCAGTATTCGGGAATCCCACAATCTTGATATTGAATTCTTTTGGCGATGTAATCTCTCTCTTTGGATTTCCCCCGGACTAACCACTTCAAGGACTAATAAGGGTGGTGACATGGAAAGAAGAATCGTATTTCTCTGGGAGAGTAATTGAATATGTTCTTCTCGAATAATGGTTAAGTCAGGATAACAGTTTTTCGGTTCGCCTCTCACTTCTAATTCTAAACCATGTCCTCTGACTCTATCGGTTCCTAGCATTAAAGCAAAGACTAGAAAAAGACGATTAGCAATTTGAAAGTTAAGTCCTGATTCTGGTGGCATTTCTACCAATTCTCCGTTAAATAATTCATAAGATTCCTCTGAATTATCCTCATATTGTAGATATTCGGCAAAGGTTTGAAAGCGGGGTTTTGTGATTAACATAATTTCTTCATCTCTTTTTGTTGTTTAATTAATTTTTATGGCAACCAATTGCGATCTAGTAATTGTTCTAGTGAGTAAGGACATTGAGAGGGAAAAATCACAGTATTCGCTGTTTTTATTTTGACGAAACCTAACGCATCTTCATAAATATAGTTTAATTCTTCTTCTAAATAATTACGGAGGTTAGCCGTCATTTTTCGCCTTAATTGAGTCCGAAAAGTATAGATTTCTTCCTGCCAATTAATTGTATTATATTCTGTTTCTTTTGTCCAGTATTGCAGTAATAATAAATGGCGGATAACCTGTTCTAAAAGACTGGCTACTGCATTTTTCTTTTCTTTGCCCAAATCCTCTAATTCCTCGATTAAATGTTCTAAGTCTAGCTGTTGAAATTGATGATT
>NZ_JAPZRB010000139.1:0-3007 GCF_027531105.1 Microcystis sp. LE18-22.4A | reverse complement strand
ATTTTGGCCGCAGGGCTTGCGGTGTCAGTCTGTAGAGCGACCATAAGACCAGAACAGAGTAAATCTGTTAAGGCAGGTGCGAAAAATCCTTCGGGAAAGAAGCAGAAACCTAAATCGTGAGGTTTGGGAATCACCGTCCGTTTACGGCGGCGAGGATGTCAAAGTCGCCATTGTCAATATCAAGGTTATATGGTTCTTCGTTACTTGGTATGGTTCGATCAGGGGACAGAAATCGGCTAAATCCTTATCTGGCAAAGGACTTAATTGATTAGCTCGTTCTAGATTGAAAACAATTGGCAAAAATCGAAGCAATGTCTTTCTATATAAGGGTTTCACCCCTTATAACTCCCGTCCATTACATAACACAAACCGAAGAACCGGTTATATTATCCCTCGATCGGTGCAGTTTAAAAACTGTGCTTTTTAGGTTTGTGTCATCAATCCAGTCTTTTGGGGGGTTCTACCCCCCAAACCCCCCGTTGGGGACGCAAGCGCCGTCCCCAAACCCCTCGCGCATTAGCTTTTCGGTGGGATGCTTACACGCGGCTGTTCATACATTTGTAGCAGTTTAAGAGTGACTGATAATTGCTGATTATCGGTATTTACGAAAATGTGAGATGCACCCAAACCGAGCGACTTTTAATGCAAGTTTTAAGTAAGCGCCAATTCAGACTTAAATTGTTGGCCAAGTTTCGGTAAAATAAAGGTAATTAGTCAACAGAGCAGCTCAAAATTATGACTTTAGCCAAGGTAAAAAATCTTTATGATCAAGATTTTGCTTTGTGGATAGAGAAGACGGTCAAACAATTAAAATCTGGGGATTTATCTCAAGTTGATTTAGAGAATTTGATCGAGGAGGTAGAATCTTTGGGAAGACGAGACAAAAGGGAACTAAAAAACCGTCTAATTACATTATTTGAACACGCTTTAAAACGGCGTTATCTTCCTTTGTCCGACTGTTATCGGGGTTGGGAAGTAACAATTAAACGCTGTCAATCTAAGTTAAAAGATATCCTGAAAGACTCTCCTAGTTTATGCAGTTTTTTAACCGATATTTATGATTATTGTTATCAAGAAGCGGTGGAGAATATGCGAATTGAATATGATGCTAGTTTTCCCGATTTTTGTCCTTTTTCTAAGGATATTGATGTTTTATTAAATCATAAGTTTTGGCAGGATGAAAAATAGGCCAGTTCCTAATCCTTGGGGGGAATTGCCATCACTTGATTATCATTAACCACAATCAATTTACCGCCCAATTTTTCGATATTTTCCTTAGCTAACTTGCGGGTTTCTTCGTCTTGGCTATTTATCCAGACTAACATCCAAGCACCGACTCTAGGAGCGCGACTATCGGGATTAGTTTCTAAAAATTTCACCGTTCCCCTAGCGGATTTTTCGATAAATTCATTACCGGCAATTTTCGCCCAATCGGCGGCCATTTGATTAGATTTTTTCGCTGCGGGAATATCACCTAAAAATAATAGTTCATCCACTCCTTTATATAACCAAAGAAAATAGGCATCGGTGACATCAGGAGTGATTTTTGATAAACCTTTATTCATAATCTCAATCGTTCTTTCCGGTTTACCAGCATTCAGGGAAGAAGCGACAGACATCATCAAATAGGCGCGGACAAATTTGGGGTCATTTTTGGTGACAATTTCCATAAAATCGGGACTTAAACCGTAACCAGTTTCCCTACGAGCATCCCCATCGCCATAGTATTGTATAAACTGCAACATTGACCAATTGGCTAACATATTGTCAAAGCCAAAGGAAGGTATATTTTTTAATAACTGAACCTGAGCATTTTCTAGGCGAGACTCTTGAGGATAATTTCTATCTAATAACTTTTCTTTGGTCAAGGTTTTCACCTTTTCCTGTTGCATTTCCACAATAGCTATGATTAGTCCACCGATGACGGCGACTAAACCCAGAGTTTTAAGTAAGGATAGATTGAGAGATTTTTTTGCACCTACCATAGCTTTAAATAAAAGTCAATAATCAGTGTAGGGTTAATTCATGAATTAACCGCGATGGTAGGGTTAATTCATGAATTAACCCTACGATGAATTAACCCTACGATGAATTAACCCTACGATGAATTAACCCTACGATGAATTAACCCTACGATGAATTAACCCTACGATGAATTAACCGACAAATCACGACCTTCATAATTATAACCATTTACTTATCAACAAAAATAAAAGATTTTTGGGGTTATTTTAATTAATTCTATTGCCATTAACACAATCAAGAACACCGGCGGAATTACTGGTAGAAACATTATCTTCTAAAGGAGTTTCATCCTCACAAACAATACCAGTATA
Source organism: Microcystis sp. LE18-22.4A (assembly GCF_027531105.1). NCBI lineage: Bacteria > Bacillati > Cyanobacteriota > Cyanophyceae > Chroococcales > Microcystaceae > Microcystis > Microcystis sp. LE18-22.4A. The sequence continues at coordinate 671 of NZ_JAPZRB010000139.1, read as the reverse complement.
GGCCCCGGCTGCCGTTTGTCCGGCCGCTCCGGCATAATTTTTAATATCGTCATCAAATGGAGCCAAAGCATCCAATTCATAGGCGGCTCCAACAGGATTGGGGGGTCCCACTTCGCTGATATTATAGAATTTTAGGGAAATAGTGGCAGCTTCCAGAGCTAGTTCAGATAAAGTAGCAAAAGTCCCTTTTTCATAACGATAACCCTGTTGGGCGCGATTGATCAATCCCAGTGCTGCGCGCGCTTCTGCTTGCCTAGCTTTGGCGATTTGTCCTAAGAGACTCGGTAAACTGATGGCAGCGAGAACCCCCAATAAAATCACCACTATCAACAATTCTATTAAAGTAAAACCCCTCGCTTTTTTTCCCTGTGATTTGATTGCTGAAAAAAGAAGGTATTTCATGGTTAGGTGCTGGCAATTCAGTTATCAGTTATCAGTTATCAGTTATCAGTTATCGGGAGACAGGAGATTGGTTTTATTTAGGGTTTGCTGAATAAATCTAAAAACCTTGTTGGATAAGGCTTTTAGACTTTTTTTCCCTGAAAAAGTGCCTACCATTGGAGTGTTTGGGGGGAAAATTTAGGGATTTTTTCCCTGAAAATTAGGTAATTGACCACCTGAAAATGGGTAAAACCCCACACCCCACACCCCACACCCCACACCCTGCCCCC
>NZ_JAPZRB010000243.1:0-23827 GCF_027531105.1 Microcystis sp. LE18-22.4A | reverse complement strand
AGAAAGATTTAAAGCAGCTTGTTGTAATACCTGCGATGGTACTTCGCTTAACCACTCATGCTCTTTTTTTAAGGAAGGCAGCAGCTTAATTATTTCGTCTCTGCTTAATCCTTTTCCAGTTTGCTTGTAAGTTTCGGATGTCAAGTTTAGAGCGTAATTGTAAAACCATCTAGCACAGCCAAACGACTTGGCAAGCAAAACTGATTGCTCACTGGTCGGATAGATTCTGTACTTAAACGCTTTTAACATCTTGTTTACCAGACTATATTTACTATGGTAAAATATGCAAGGCTAAATTGTCAAGGATTTAATCGTGCTTTGCGGTTCTATTTTGGTCGGGGTTTCATCCCGTCGCTAAAAGCGATGGTCTTTACCCCGACATTTTTGATAAATTATGAATTATGAATTGGAAGTGGGGAAGTGGGAAAGTGGGGAGCTTTTCAGTGATCAGTAAACAGTAAACAGTGAACTGATAACTGATAACTGATAACTGATTAACGGACATTTTGAGCGATAAAATCTTCGATGAGTTGTGCTAAAGCAGCCGAGGAGGCGCGGGTAATCAGAAAACATCTAAACTCTTGGCCTTGACTGAGATATTGGGAATAGGCCGCCTGTAAAAAAGGTTTATAGCTGGGGTTTTTGCGAATATACACCTCAAAAAAGGCCAAAGATAGGGAATGGGCGTAACTATCGATCAGATATGGTGCTGGCAGGGTAAGATCGGCTACGGATTCGATCGCTTCGTTAATTCCCGCGTCTAGTACCGAAAAATCGACGTGAGCTTGACCTTCAATCAGAGCTAAATATTTATTTTCGGTGTTGAGCAGGGGAAAAGAGCGCACCTGTTCAAAAATAGCGGGGGTAGCGGGATCGTAGGTTCCTGCCGCTACAAAACTGGGAATTTCGAGCTTAGCTAGTCCTTTAGCCCCGAAAATACTCCAATTAAACGGATTAACCGCAAAAATCGCTTTGATTCTCGGATCGCGAAAGTTGTATTCTTCTCGGGGTAAATCCAAAGCACGACACTGGAGCAAGAGGGAGACATTGAGAAAAGCTAATCTTCTTTGACAGTCCCGTTGTAAATTCTCGAAATCGATCGTCGCTCCACCTACAGCTAAGGCTGTATAACCGCCGAAGGAATGTCCACCAACTCCCACATTATCTACATCTAATTGCCCCTGAAATTCCCCCGCGTTGCGTCTTTGCAATTCATCGATCACAAAAGATATGTCCAATGGACGATTGACAAATTCGTTGCTATCAAAAACCATCCCCGATAAACCGGCGAGCAGATTCTGCACCTGTAGGGTATCACTGCCGGGGTGTTGGGGTATGGCGACGAGATAACCGTAACTAGCCCAGTGTTCCGCTTGTCGGACAAAATCTTCAGGACGAGAAGCTAAACCGTGGGAAAAGACAATAACGGGGGTTTTCTGGGTTAATTGCCCCTTGGGTTTGACAATGATCAGATAAAGTTCCCTCTGACGACGGCTATCGGTTAAATCCAGCCGCATTTGTTCCACTTGTTGCGGTCCCGGTTGTCGGGGGTCGGTCATGGCGGTAAAATTAATTTCACCAGCCTTTTTAGCTTCTTCTAAGGATAATTGCGCCACCTTTTCCGTGAATACTGTGGTCGCTTTCAGGACGATATCGATCGCCCTAGCTAATCTTTGCACTCTTGTCACATCAATCTGCATATTAGTGGGCAGATTACGCAGCAGGTTAAGAATAGTTACCCCTCCCGGTTCAAAAGCTGATTTAATTAGGGCAGAACGCAGAGCGAATTTACCATTAATACCCCCTTGAATGGTGATCAGTTCCCCTAAAAGGTTGAGGATATCTTCCCCCATTGTGGTGTTAAAAAAGCGCGAGATCAGGACGGGATTAATTTCTTTACTTGTGGTTAAAGCTTGACGAAATTCTCTTTGTTGTTCGGGGGTGGTATTACCTAAATATTGTCTTAGATTAGCGTCAATTCTGCCAGTCTCGACAAACTTTTCTAGGGAACTAATTTCTAGGGTACGACTAAAGGGCGGTAAGATAAAAGTGATTCTCTCGGCCGAGAGGACAGGAAAGCTAGTCAGTATCGTTCCCAAGCAACCAAGAGCGATCAAGCGACCAATTTTAGCTAATTGCAACAAGTTTTTCGGCTCCTTTTCTTTCTGCGATCCTATTCCCTCTGGATTATAACAGTAACCTTTCAGTTTTTAACCGTTTTCTTGCTTGACTATCAACAAAAATTATCAATTTGCCACGGTCGATAATCTTGACCTAGAATAACGGGTAACAAGTCTCGAAAATTCCAATCTCGCCGATTTCAAGCTACCTAATACCGGCGGTAGTCAATGATAACCGCTCACTGCTCATGGTTTAAGGGTAAAAATGCCAAAGTTGCCACAACTTTCACCCCAAATTCTTCCTCAAAAACGGGTTTTTTATAGTCTAAACTCCACAATTCTAAAGCACAATCATCTTCAGCATTATTGGGAAAAAGATGCAGATGTAGGGTTCTATATTCAGGATCATACTTACATTCAATCTTTTTAATCGCTCCTATTTGTCGCCGATCTAAAGCCACAGCCAAGCGCAGTATAGCGCTTAAATGTCTGACCATATACTGATAGTATTCAGTTAATTTCATAAAATCATCGTGCCTTTTCTTCGGCTTACTTTTGCGATGATAACGAGCGATATTAGCGATCACTTCTAACTCTATTTCCGTATAGCCCAACAGTTCACCATTACGAATTAAATAATAGGAATGTTTATGATGGGCAGCATGACTAACATATAAACCACTATTATGCAGTATAGCCGCCGCCCATAATAAATCTTTAGCCTCCTGATTCCAAGAATGTAATTGTGCTTGAGTTTGCTCGAACAAAGACAGGGAAAATGCCGCTATTCTCTCAGCAGATTCTAAATTAACTTGATACTTTTTCGCTATTTTCAAGACACTGCGCTGACGGATTTCACTCTGATAAAGTAACCGATTATCAATTAAACCGTGCGTCAGCATCCAATCGACGATTACCCCTTCTCGCAAGGCCCTTTCACAGAGAACTAACTTATCAACATCTAACATGGTCATCGCTTCCAAAAGCACGATCGAACCGGCTAGAATTATCTCAGCCCGTTTATCGGACATCCCCAGAATTGCCAGTCTTTGGTGATAGTCCAAAGTGGCGAAACGTTTGACTAATTCTTTGACATCTTTGCGGGTTAATTGATAGCCATTTAAAGGATTGGGAATTTCCCCCAATTTCTCCAAAGCATGGATAGTCATCAAAGTTTCGATCGTCCCAGAAGTTCCCACTAAACGCGGCACTTCTCCCACCTGTAAATGATGTTTAATTTCCTCTACTGCCCGCTCTAACATTCCCCTGGTGTAGGCTCTTAAATAGGCCAATTCTGTGGTACTAATGGGATCGGTGGTGATCAAATCTTGGGTCAAACGCACCGCGCCGATTTTGGTACTACTAAGAAAGCGAATTTCTTGACTATCAGCTAAGATTAATTCTGTGGAACCACCACCGATATCGATAATAATATGGGCTTGATTTTGGAAATCCATTCCCGAGACGACACCGAGATAAATCCGGCGCGCTTCCTCCTGTCCGGAGATGAGATTTACAGAAATACCGACTTCTTTCTCGATTAAAGCCAAAAATTCGTCGCCGTTGGTCGCTTCCCGGGTGGCGCTAGTGGCAACGGCAATAATCTGATCCGCCTGGAGACTAATAGCCAGATCGTGACAGCGTTTTAAAGCGGCGATCGCTCTTTCCATGGCCACTAGGGTTAATTTACCGGTTTTCCTATCTCGATCGCCCAGACGGACTGTATCCTTTTCTCTGGCAATAATCGTAAAAGCAGGTAAAGACGGTTCAATTGCCACTACTACCATGTGAACCGAATTCGTACCAATATCGATCGCCGCTAGGATTTGGACATCGGAGGCTTTTGCCTGGGGCGCTAGTCCCCGATTGGGTATAACTTGATTAGAAATATTCACCATCGCTTATCAGTGATCAGTTACCAGTCGGGGGATAGGGGTTAGGGAAAAGGGCAAATAACCTTATTTGGCATCGGGAGGGATGTAACTCCGCCGCCTCTGACACCCGCTCGATCGGGGTTGGTCTTATTATCCCTCTAATTGCCCGCCTCGGCGCCGCAATTTTAGCTTTGTATAGCAGTTATCTTATTCGTCAATATACAATTTTCGCTGCTCCAGGGCCAATTGCCGGAATTCTCCCTCCCCAAATTCTCCCTCCCTGGGACGGCGCTCTCGATCGCACTCGACTAAATAAATATAATCACAATCAACCCCTTCTAAATTAGTATTTTCGGCGATTTTCCAAGCTTCGATACAAGCACCCGTCAAGGTGGCTCCCTGTAAATTGGCTCTCATCACGTTACTATGGGCTAAATTTGCCCCTTCTAGATTAGCGTAGGCTAAATTTGCCTCGCTGAAATTTGCCCTAGTCAGGTTGGCATTTTTGAAGTTAAACCCGTAAAGATTCAGTCCGCGAAAATTATAGCCAATATAAGCTTTATTTTCCCCTTGACCAGTAACCAGAAGATTTCTCATCGCAACTTCGTCCAGAATTGTCTTTTCCCAGCGCGCTCGCTCGATGCCCGATACCAGATAAAATCGAGTTCTAGTTAAATCTTTTGCCCTTAAATCAGTGGCTTTTAACTGCGCTCCCGTGAAATCGGCTTCTTGCAGATTTGCCCCGCAAAAATTTGTACCTTTACTGGCTAAAAAAGCAATTGCCATGGATTTCGTGATCGTTTCTCTCGATTCTTCTAGGGATAACCAAGCCAGATAAGCGGTGAATAAAGTACCACAAACCCCAACAATCAAAGCTATAGAAAAAGTTCCATTCATCACAGCTATCCCTGCTAATGCTCCCTGAAAAACTAATATAATTCCTGTCAATAAAGTTAAAGTTAAGCTGATGCAAATTGCTAGGGTAAAACTTATTGCTTGACCAGAAATCAAGGATAAAACTAAGGGCAATCCCCCCACTCGCTGACGATAAAATATTCCGTAAATTAGAGATAAAATCGTGATTATCCCCGCACCAATGATTTTAAATTTGGTTACATCTGTCACCAGCATTAAAGCTAGATAATAACCAGCTAATCCCCACAGATAGCCGCAGACAGCCGCTATTAACCAAGAAATTAAAATTAATTGTAGCCGACCGCGCTTTAGTAATCCTGCCCTAGCCTCGGTAAATTTAGTTCCCTCTAAAATAGCCCCTTGAAAATTAGTGCCACGCAGATCGGCTTGACTAAAATTCGCCCCCGATAAATTCTTTCCGTGAAAACACTTTCCTTTTAATTTTACTCCCGTAAAATTGCGTTTCCCTTTGGCATATAAATCCAGTACCTCACTTGCTCTCATAGAAATTACGGAGGTCTGTTTTTTGCTTGATTGATTAATGTAATTCATAACAACTAAGTAAGTAAGTGGTTATAATTAAATTGAAGATAGATTTTGTCTTTGATCCTCCCTGCCCCCCTTAATCCTAGGGCCGATTCATAGTAGGGTTGATTCATGAATCAACCCTACCCTTCTATCCCTTATAGGGATCTTTCTTAACAATTTTTTCATTAAGCACTCCAACTCTTATCCTGACTTGATTTCAGTTTTTTCTTTGTCAGTAAGGGTGTCAACAAGGAATATTACAAATTGTTAACCGAGTCTTGAAAGCGTTGTGCTACAAAGGTTTGAAATGTTAAGAAAGATGTGACTAATGGACAGCCTTGATAAGGGGGGTGTCTGATAATTTTTAACGCCTACCTACTTATTATCTTTTTAAAATTGGCTTTGGTTATTTGTTGGCAATTTATACTAAATCGGTTTTGAATAGTGCGATGAACTCCCAAGTTATGGATTGTTTCTCCCCGCTCCCCCGCCATCCTATCCCTTGTAAACAGGATTTAGTATAATACAGATTTAACTGGACAGACCCCTGGGGATGAGGGACTTTTTTAGGGGCAATCCACGGCAAAAACAGCCCCTAAAACTGATTATTGACCCGGACTTGGTGTTTCTATCGGGGACTCTGGGGAAAGGGGAGTCGATTCAACTATTGGCGGTGGGGCCGGAGGTTGGAGAATATTGCGCCAGCCTTGCATTTGGGAGCGAGCCGAACTGTAAGCGGTACTTTCCCGGGATACGGATTCAGCAAGGCGAATAGCTTCCAGATAACGACCATTATTAGCTAGGTCCGTGGCTAAAGACAAAAGCTGATAACTCCAACGTTCCAGCAATTCAGTCCGTTGCACACCCGCATCGGTTTTAGTGGAAATATTGGTAACTAAAGCAATCGCCCGGGTTAAACCTTCTGCGGTTCCCGTCGCCGCTAATTGATTAGCCTGTTGGAGATTTTGACGGGCCCGCAACTCTCGGCGCCAACGACGGATATTTTGGGAAGCTTCCGAGGAAAGAGTGCGACCGGGGGGAATTTGATTGGCAGTTTCGATCGCTGTGCTATAGTCTTTGAGATTGGCCAAAGCTTGAGCCTGATCTAAAATGGGTTGATCCTCCATGCGTTCAATCCGCACTTGCCAGCCGCCAATTTCCCGTTGAGCATCTCGGTATAAGGCCCGATTCTTGCCGATGGCCCGGGCCTGAATAATAGCGTTACTGAGGGAATTAATGTCGCCGGGGATAGCGATTTCCCGCGCCCGTTCTAAAATCGGCCGGTCTTCTATGACTTGTATTTGACGATTCCAAGAGCCAATTTCCTGCTGTGCTTGCGACCAGAGGGGATTATTACGGGGAACCTCGCCCGCTTTCGCGATAGCGGCGCTATACTGCTCGATCGTACCTGCTTGTGCTAAATCCCTAGCCTCGGACAGTATTCTTAGATCCTGTACCTGTAACTGCCAGCGCTCCCTCATAGCTAGGGCCGTTTGATGGAGGGGTCGAGAAGCGTCGATTTGTTCTAGTCCCAGTATGCCGGCTTCCAATCCCTCCACCGTGCCGGCTTCCGCATCTAAGGCCGCTGCGGACAAGAGGGACCAATCGGTGACATCTTCTTTAATTTTGAGGTCTTTGGGGGTTTGGTTAGCCAAATCCCGGAGAGCTTGCCATTGCTTCCGCTCAATTAATCTTTCGGCGTATTCTTGCAGTTTATCCTCGGTTTTCCCGATTAATTTTTCTGCCTCCTGATAGGCATAACTGCTGGCTTGAATTTTTCTAGCTTCTTCGATGACTTTGACCCAATTGTCGAGACCGCCCCGGGCAAAGAGATTAAAGGCATTATCTAATTTACTGCTATCTTCCCGGGCGACGGTAATTTTAGCGAGCGCTTCATTATATTTAACCGTTGCCCAGTATTCGTTATTTAAGTTCAATAAATCCACCGCTAGACGGAAAGATTGATTCCAGTTGGAAGCGCGGAGATTTTCCTCTAGTTTGCTTAAGATATCGTTGCCTTCCGTCCAAGTTCCTTGCCACTTAGCGATTCTTTCTTCAATAATTGCCGCTACTGCCATATTATTGGGGATTTGACGAGCTTTAGTGATCGCTTGCTGTAAATTTCCCGCTTGATAGTCTTTTTCAGCCAAATTCAGGATATCTCGCGCCCATTCTTCCACCTGTTGATTAACTTGCGATCGCAAGGGATGGTCATCGGGTAAAGCTTCCACTAGGGCAATTGCTGCGAGTAAACCCTCCACGGTGCGACTATCGGCGGAAAGTTGAGCGCAGTAGAGACGCAGGGAGGCAGAAGCGATAGGCCAGAAGATTTTTGGGCAATTGGGCGACTTCTGCATATTTAATAACTGCCAAGTGGCGAGAAAGCCAACACCGCCAAAGACGACGACAAATAAAGCCGCCCAAACTTTCCAAGTGAAACGATGCTGGTATCGGTACCAAAAGAGAAAAAGAAAAGATTTAGTTTTCTCTGGCCAACGAGTCAGGGAGTCAATCGATTCTCGTTTGACTAGATTTTTGGTTAATTCTTTTCCTTTAAACATTCACGACTCCCTGACGGATATTTTAGATAGATTTTACCTTAATGGCGCTCATTGCCCAACTTCTCAGCAAGATTCAGCTTGTAGAGACTCGACTAATTCGATTAATTGCGTCTCGTTGGCATTGTACACTTCCCGACAAAACTCACAGATGGCTTCCGCTTGTTTATCCTTTTCGATGATGTCTTTTAATTCATCGACCCCGAGGAATTTTAAAGCTCCTAGGGCCCGTTCAAAAGAACAATCACAATCAAAACGCAGCATCTGCACAGCCGGAAAAATTTCTAGACCCATATCTCCGAGAAGTTCCTGAAAAATATCTTCTAGTCCTTTTCCTGCCCGTAAAAGGGGCGTAAATCCCGTTAATTTTCGCAATCTCGACTCTAAACGAGCCACCAAGACCTCATCCCGGGACGCTTCTTTAGAGAGAACTTGTAATAAAATTCCCCCGGCTGCCGTTACTCCTGTGGTCGTACCGACAAAAACCCCCACTTGCAAAGCGGAGGGAATTTGTTCCGATTGGTCCAGGTAGTAGGCGATATCTTCCCCCACTTCCCCAGAAACTATCTCGACGATGCTTTCTTGAAGTTCATTTCTCCCCTCGCCTTTTTCTTCCCGTAAGACTCGCACATAACCCTTGTCACCCACGGCGCGACCCACATCTAATTTACCCTGAGCATTGGGGAGTAATTCCACCTGGGGATAGTCCACATAACCCCGCACCGTGCCATCGAGTCCCGCATCAACTAAAACACCGCCTAGGGGACCATCGCCTTTAATGCGAATATTGACCCTAGAACCTGGTTTTTTTAAACTGGAAGCCAAGAGTAAAGCCGATGCCATCGTGCGACCGAGAGCGGCAGTGGCTACGTTAGATAATTTATGTCTTTGGCGGGCTTCTTCCGTTAAACGAGTGGTAATCACTCCTACTACTCTAATTCCGCCATCGGCGGCCGTGGCGCGGATTAATTTATCTGCCATACTACTTACTGTTATCCTTGGAAAACGCTGTCCCGATTTTTAGTTATTCTTTAACTAACTTAACAAAAATTATCAGACAACAATATGTTCGGCAATTTTCAACAAAGTCAGCTGCGTATCGAAATCTCGGCCAGTGAACAGGCTATCCGGGATAGTTTGCTCAAAACTGCTCATCTCCGTCAATGGCTGTGGCCGCAAATGCTCTCGCCCAATCTACCCGATAAATTAGAGGAAGGCTTGACTTTTACCTCTTGGTTAGGTTTAATTCCCGTACAACATCAGGTTTTATGGGCCAATGACCAGTGTTTACGCTTGCTTTTGAGTCAAGGTATCGATGGCTATCACGAATGGTATTGGGGCGATGGTTGGTTACAATCGCGGTTAGAAGGCATTTCCCTCCTTCCCCTCAATCTCGGTCAAACTCTCAGTTTGTTGAAATTACGACTATTTTTGAGCAATCAAAAGTTAGAAGTGAAGGATTTAGGAGTGGCTAGTAAGTAAATCGCACTTTAAAAACCCAATTATGGATTGTCTCTCCCCGCTGCTCACTCTCCTACACCGGGAGAGTGGCTGCACTATGCCAGTCCGAGACCAATGACAGGGCAAGAACGGGGGTCTTCACCCGACATTTGAGATAAAATCGATCTAGTTAAAAATTTAATTCCGAAACTATGTTCGACGCACTGGCCGACCGCTTAGAAGACGCATGGAAAAAATTACGAGGTCAAGATAAAATCTCCTCGGCCAATATACAAGAAACCCTCAAAGAAGTCCGGCGGGCTTTATTAGAAGCAGATGTTAACCTACAGGTGGTCAAGGGATTTATTGCTGAGGTCGAGAAACAAGCCCTCGGCGCTGAAGTGATTTCCGGAGTCAATCCCGGTCAGCAATTTATCAAAATTGTCTATGATGAATTAGTTAAAATTATGGGGGAAAGCAACGTTCCCCTAGCCCAGGCCGATAAACCCCCCACCGTAATTTTAATGGCCGGGTTGCAAGGGACAGGAAAAACCACCGCCACCGCCAAATTAGCCCTATATCTCCGCAAACAGTCCAAAAGCTGTCTGATGGTGGCCACCGATGTTTACCGTCCGGCGGCCATTGACCAATTAATCACCCTCGGTAAACAGATAAATGTTCCCGTCTTCGAGATGGGTTCTCAGGCTAATCCCGTCGATATCGCCCGTCAAGGTGTGGAAAAAGCCAAAGAATTGGGCGTAGATACGGTTATCATCGACACCGCCGGTCGTTTGCAGATAGACACCCAGATGATGGGCCAACTAGCACAAATCAAGAAAATTGTCAAGCCCGACGACACTTTATTAGTGGTGGATGCGATGACCGGTCAGGAAGCGGCCAATCTTACCAACACTTTTCACCAACAAATCGGCATCACGGGGGCAATTCTCACCAAACTTGATGGCGATACTCGCGGTGGTGCGGCCTTATCAGTGCGGCAAATATCGGGACAACCGATTAAATTTGTTGGGGTTGGCGAAAAAGTAGAAGCTTTAGAGCCATTTTATCCCGATCGCCTTGCCAGTCGCATCCTCAATATGGGTGATGTCCTGACGCTAGTGGAAAAAGCTCAGGAACAGTTAGACCTAGAAGACGCGGCCAAAATGCAGGCCAAGATTTTAGAGGCTAAGTTTGATTTTAATGACTTCCTCAAACAGATGCGGCTGTTAAAAAATATGGGTTCCCTGGGGGGAGTCTTGAAGTTAATCCCCGGTCTAGGCAAACTGAGCGGGACAGACATCGAAAAGGGCGAAAAAGAGTTAAAACGCACGGAAGCGATGATTAATTCCATGACCACGGAGGAACGCGCTAACCCCGATTTATTGGCTAAGTCTCCTAATCGTCGTCGTCGCATTGCCAAAGGTTCGGGACATCCAGAAACGGAAGTTACCAAACTAATTACTAATTTCACCAGAATGCGATCGATGATGCAACAGATGGGACGGGGACAAATGCCCGCTATGCCTGGGATGCCCGGGATGGGTGGCGGAATGTTTGGGGGTGGCAATCAACCGGGGTTCCGCGGTCAAGGTGGCAGCCCGAAAAAACCAAAGAAAATCAAGAAAAAGAAAGGTTTTGGCGATTTATAGAGGCTAAAAATGTTGAAATCCAGAGCTTAAACTGAGGTTTCTACCATCGGCTAATTTTATCTCTCTCCCGGGGACAATTTGACCGATTATCGCCCCCTCTTCCCCCACTTTCTCCAACAATTCTCTGGCACTGTCCGGAGGCAAACACAAAACTAACTCAAAGTCTTCACCGCCGTATAAAGCCCATTCTAGAGCTTTTTCGGCTCCTACATATTCTTTCAGGGTTGGATGCAGGGGAATCCTCTCGATTTCAGCACCAACCCCACTACAGCGACAAATTTGCATGATGGCATCTGCTAACCCGTCACTGCTATCCATGCCCGCGATGGGAAATTGCTTGACAATTTTTTGTAAATGTGGTATGCAATCGAGTCTCGGTCGCGGCCGTTGATGAGCTTGGATTAATCGCTTTTTTTGGGCGGAATTTAAATTCCTGCCGGTTTCAGGGTGAAAGAGTAACTCTAATCCAGCCCGCGATAAACCGTGATAACCGGTAATAACGATACTATCGCCAACTTTTGCGTTAAAACGTCTAATTTCTTCATTTTTTGCCACTTGCCCCAGGGCGGTGATGCTGATGTTAATCTCCGTGGCCCGACAGACATCGCCACCAACGATCGCCGTCTGATATACTTGCAGACAAGAGCTAAGACCCCGATAGAGTCCTTCTAGCCAATCGATGGCTAGATCGGGAGTTAAAGCCAATCCTACCGTAATTCCCAGGGGTTCTGCCCCCATAGCCGCTAAATCGGATAAATTAGCCGCCGCCGCTCGCCAGCCCACATCTTCCGGAGAGGTAGTAAGATCGCTAAAGTGGACGTTATTAACTAAAACATCAGTGGTGACGACGAGAGAATAACCCTCCTTGAGGCATAAAATCGCCCCATCATCACCGATAATCTCGGCAGGACAATATTTTTGCAGAATCGGTAGCAATCCCTGTTCACCCAAGTCTTTAACGGTTAAATTCATAATTTCTGGGAATTGAACGATACAGCTTCTAAAAAGTCTTTAGTTAGGGCTGGCTGAATAAATGTGAAATGTAGGCAAGGTAGGGGTTTTGTGGCTTTACGAGCGAAACAGATGTAAGATTTTGAGAGAATCGTCGTTTAAAACCTGGCGTCTTCATCGGCCCGCGTCCTGTAGGGGCGAAGCATTCGGGCAATAACCTATCGGTGAAACCGTAGATTTTCTATCCGAATGCTTCGCCCGTACTTTTTGCCGCAAACCCTAACTAGACATATCTCACCACCTCTTGCATGAGTGCCTCTTGCATGAGTGCCTATCCTAACCAGGAAATTAATTTTGTTCTACTACTTAGGGTTGGCTGAAAATTACTGGAAGCCTTACTAGAAAAGGGTTTTGAGACTTTTTTAGCCAAAAAAGTGCCAGAAACAAACGTTGAGAAATCGCTCCGAGGGACTCAAAACCCTTGCACTTTCCGGAGACGAACGCAAAGGGTTCCGCTTCCAGGCACGTCAGGTCATTGTGTTATTCTGACTTCCTCTCCTGTCTCGGAGTCTCCTGTCTCCTGACTCCTAACCCCACCAACAAACTTTTTGCCGCAAACCCTACTTAAGAGAATTGGCGCTGATTTTTTCGTAGGCGCGATCGATAATTCCCCGACCTCGCAAAAAGCCGGTATTAGCCCCCGGACAAAGATAGGAGAGGGTTTCCGGGCTAAAACGGTCTAAAATGGACTTTTGCGATCGCAATTGCCGCGGCCAGTGGAAAGTTTTCGCAGTCTGTAGGGGTCGCGGTTGACCCTTAGTGTCGGGTAGAAGATGACGACCGGTAAATAAAACCCCCCCGTGACGCTGCCAGTAAAGACAGGAGGAGCCGGGAGAATGGCCGGGAGTCCAAAAACCGCTACAAGTGGGAGATAACTGGATTTGCTGCTGAAAAACGGTAATTTGACGGTGAGGAAGCAGATAAGCTTCCTGTTCCTGTAGAATAATCTCACAATCAAGTAAACTTTGCAGAGAATCGCTCTGTTTCCCCTGACCCCCGCGATGGGTAAAAAATAGGTAACGGACTCCTTTTTCTCGCAGAAAATCCCGCTCGCTCTCCTCGCAGCTAGGACAATCCACCAGAATATTACCAGTATTTTCTACAATAAGATAAGAGGTTCCCCCTAGGGTTTCCCGATTAGGCGAGAAAGCGTATAAACCTTCTAGAATTAATCGAGGGGGTTTTGTGGTTTTGCTAACCTCTAAAGGAGACGATTCGGTTTCCGATCGCATGGTTTGCCTATCCAAATCACAATCAATGCGGTTTATAACTTAGCACGATCGATGACCGGGCGGGCTGAAATTAGCCGCCTTTTACTCAACAGAAAAGAGCCGATATGGAAATGTGGTTGTTATTAGGGATTCTTGGCGGTTTCACCTATTTTATCGTCAAGCGTAGCGTGGCCAAAATCACGACAACACCAATTTGGTTAATTTGGTTAGTCCTGATGACTCCGGCTCTTATTTGGACCGGCTGGACGTTAATCTATGGAGAGGATACCCCCATGCCGGCATTTTTGCTGATCGGTCCTTTTGTGATCTGCCCTTTTTTGTATTGGTGGCTAGTACAAATGGGTCGGGTTACTCCCCAAGAAAGCCCCCCATCACCAGCGGAAACAGCGAATTTAGTCCTAGAAAATATTGATAATCCCGCACCTAAAAGTGATTTAAAACCGATCACTGCTGAAGAGGAAAAATCCCTACGAGATTGTTTTCCTTGGGGGATTTATTATCTGCAAAATATCGATTATCGTCCCCAAGCAATTCTCTGTCGGGGGAAATTGCGAGCAGTTCCCGAAGAAGCTTATCAAGTGATTAAAAACAATGTGGAGAAGGTTTTTGGGGATCGCTTTTTATTGCTTTTCCAAGAAAGTTTTCAGGGACAACCTTTTTTCGCTCTTGTGGCTAATCCCTGGCAGCAAAAAACAGAAACTATAGAAACTGAAAAAGTTACTCGCCCCCTTCTTGCCCTGGGTTTATTGTTATTAACTATCTTAACTACCACAGTGGTCGGTGCGGGATTAAGTGGCATTACCACCCAACAATTAGAAAATAATTCCAGTTTATTATTGCAAGGTTTACCCTACAGTTTAGGCTTAATTGCTATTTTAGGACTGCACGAATTCAGTCATTATTTGACAGCAGTTAAATATAAAATTAAAACCACTTTGCCCTATTTTATCCCCTTTCCTTTCTTCCTCGGCACCTTCGGGGCTTTCATTCAAATGCGCTCCCCGGTTCCCACGCGTAAAGCTTTATTTGATGTGGCGGTGGCCGGTCCTTTGGGGGGTATAATTATCGCTATTCCTCTACTGTTTTGGGGGTTGTCCCTCTCGGAAATAGTTCCCCTAACTAATCAAAGCAGTTTATTAAATTTTCAGGCCTTAAATCCGCAGTTTTCTTTTCTCTTGTCTATCCTAGCTAAACTAGCCCTCGGCAGTAATTTAATCGCCGGAAAAGCGATCCATTTACATCCTTTAGCGGTAGCTGGTTATGTAGGAATTATCGTTACAGCCCTAAATTTAATGCCCGTGGGTCAATTGGATGGTGGTCATATTGTTCACGCCATGTATGGGCAGAAAACCGCCATAATTATCGGTCAATTAACTCGATTATTCATGTTTATTTTAGCCCTAGTGCAACCAGATTTTTTACTCTGGGCGATTATTCTCTTATTAATGCCAGTCAGCGATCAACCTGCTTTAAATGATGTCACCGAATTGGATAATAAACGAGATTTATTAGGTTTATTTTCCCTGGCTTTGTTATTAAGTATTTTGCTGCCCCTTCCCGAAGCGGTGGCCCGTTGGTGGGGGATGTAAGCGACCGCATCAATCAACCTGAGTTCTGGGAAAATTATCGGTCAGTTAGGGGATACAATCCCTATCTCCTACGTCAATGTGAGTTCGATGACCCTCACCCTCGATCACTTTAATCCACAAAGCTGAAGGCTGACAACTGATCACCGATCACTGATATATGGTTCTCAAGGCTAATTCTCGCAGAAAAAAGCGAGTTTCTCTGAAAGCGAAGTTAGGCAAATCTAGGTTAAAATTGCTGGCTATTCCGCTAATTTTGGCGAGTTTAGGCTGGTTATACCACGATTTACGTCAGCAGTGGCTAAAACCGGAAGCGATTTTTGTTTTGGGAGGTCATGCCGATCGAGAACGTTTTGCGGCAAAATTGGCTAAGGAATATCCCGATCTACCGATTTGGGTATCTTCCGGTAGTCCGCGACGATATGTGAGAAAGATTTTTAAAAAAGCGGGAATTCCCCCAGAACGTCTCCATCTCGATTACAATGCGCGAGATACTGTCACTAACTTTACTAGCCTAGCCGATCAACTGAAAGCCGAAGGTATTGATAGTGTCTATCTAGTCACTTCCGATAATCACATGAGAAGGGCGCGATTAGTGGGAGAAATTGTTTTTGGTAGTCGCGGAATTGTGATTAAACCGGTGACTGTTCCCTCCCAATCACCCCCCGAACCCCTAGAAAAGTCCCTCAGAGACGGTTTTAGGGCAATATTATGGGTAATAAGCGGTTCCACCGGGGAATTTTGGCTAGAATCCGCTTCTAGTTCCCATCTCCGATCAAAATAAAATTATCTTGACAAAATACTCACTTTATGTTAAGCAAAAACACCATTTTCGCCATCCTATTGATTTTTGTGCCTATATCGATCGCCGGTTCGCTGTTACACTGGGGCGGAACAGTAGTTTTTATCACCGCTTGTCTAGCCATTATCCCCCTAGCGGCCTACATGGGGGAAGCCACCGAAGCGATTGCGGTGGTGGTCGGGCCAAATATTGGCGGTTTGATGAATGCCACCTTTGGCAATGCCACAGAATTAATTCTCGCCTATGTCGCTTTGCGGGAAGGTTTTATCGATGTGGTAAAAGCGACGATTACTGGCTCAATTATCGGTAATTTACTCTTAGTTATGGGATTATCGATGTTTTTAGGCGGTTTACGCTTCAAAGAACAGGAATTTCAACCAATAACTGCCCGTTTAAATGCCTCGGCCATGAATTTAGCGGTGGTGGCGCTCCTTTTACCCACTGCCGTGCAATTTACCTCCACGGGAGTCGGGGAAGCAGTCCTGCAACGTCTATCCGTGGCCGTGGCAGCGGTGTTAATTTTCGTCTATGGTTTAAGTCTCTTGTTTTCTATGAAAACCCACACCTATCTCTACGATGTCGGGGTTGCCGGTATCGAGGAGGAAAGCGCCAGAGAAAGCACCGCAAGGCCGAAAATCTGGTTTTGGTCTTTGATTTTATTGATCGTTACCATCGCCGTGGCCGTAGAATCGGAGTTATTGGTGGCATCCCTAGAGGAGGCTACGGAACAGCTAGGTTTAACGGCGCTGTTTACCGGGGTGATTCTTTTGCCTATTATCGGTAATGCGGCCGAACACGCTACGGCTGTCACCGTCGCCCTTAAGAATAAAATGGATCTATCGGTATCTGTGGCCGTTGGTTCCAGTATGCAGATCGCCCTGTTTGTGGCTCCAGTTTTGGTTATCATGGGTTATATTATCGGTCAGCCCATGGATCTAAATTTTAATCCCTTTGAGTTAGTGGCAGTGGCTGTAGCGGTGTGGTTAGCTAATTCGATTAGTAGTGATGGGCGATCAAATTGGTTAGAGGGAATGTTACTCTTAGCTACCTATGCTATCCTGGCCTTGGCTTTCTTTTTCCATCCTCTCACCGCTTAGAGTTATCCCTTGCAGATATATAGACAATGACGGACGCTTTCGCTTAAGGGAGTGGTAAAACTGGCAATTTCGAGGATTTTACCGCCAGCTTTCCCTAAATTCTTCTCTAAACTCGAACTATCCTCCGACGACCACTGACCACGATAGAGAATAGCGATTCCGGTCTTTTTCAGGAAAGGCAAAGCATAGTTAACACAGATATCCACATTAGCTACCGCTCGCAAACAGACGATATCGTAAGCACAGTTATGTTTAGGGTTTTTCCCGACGATTTCCGCCCGACCTAAACGAGTTTTCGTGTTATTTAACTCTAATTTGTCAATAACTTCTTCAAGAAAATTAATCTTTTTTTGGGTGGAATCCAAGAGAGTCACCGACCAATGGGGATATGCGATCGCAATTGGCACTCCCGGAAATCCGGCCCCAGTCCCCAAATCGATGACTGATAGGGATTTTGTCAATAAATCTGGCTGGGATTTTTGTAACCAAGCTAAACCCGATAAAGAATCCCAAAGATGTTTTTCCCAAAACTCCTCCGGTTGGGTAATGCGGGTGAGATTAAAACGTTGATTACCCTCTAAAATCAAGTCATAAAGTTGTTGAAATCGCGCTTGTATGGCCCCATCGGGTTGCCATTCTAGGGTTTCTTGCCAAAGGTCAAATAATTCAGGAAGGATCATTAATTCAGTTATCAGTTATCAGTTATCAGTTATCAGTTATCAGTTATCAGTCATCAGTTATCAGTCATCAGTTATCAGTTATCAGTTATCAGCTATTGGGGGAGTGGGGAAATTTCAACTAATACCCCAAAACCCTAAAACCTCAACTATCTGTTTTTTCACTTTTTACTTCCCTCAAATGTCCTTGTTCAATTTTCCAGTGACGGTCAGCAATGGGGAGTAATTCTCCGGCATCGTGACTAACTACTAATAAAGTCCAGTGTTGTTTGAGACTAGCGAGAAGTTTAGCCAATTGACGACGCATCGACCAATCTAAACCGGCCGTAGGTTCATCGAGCAGTAACAGATTAGGCTGCCGGATTAACTGGACAGCGAGGGATAAACGACGCTGTTGACCTCCACTAAGATTGTGGGGAGAAGTATCCAGAGGAATATTTTCTAATCCTACCTCCTTTAAGGCCGCCGTTAGGCGATCGCTTTTAATCTCCGGATGACCGAGACGCAACTCCTCAAGGATGGTTTTACCGCAAAAATGACGTTCAGGAAACTGAAAAACGATTCCTCCTAATTGTTGCAGGTGCAGCACCGTTAATTCTTGGTCGCGCCAGTGAATTGTCCCTGCTGTTTTATCGGCAAAGCCTGCTAGAATTTCCAAAAGAGTCGTTTTTCCGGAACCACTGGGGCCGACAATCAGACCTAATTCTTGGGGGGCTAATTCGAGATTAATCCCCTGTAAAATGGGATTGAGGGCAGCGGGAGGATGATAAACCACATCTTTGAGATAAAGCATTGACAGGAAAATAACTGGAAATTAAGTCTAGAAACCCGTTTCTATTGTGACAGATTTTTTCATTCGCTCAAGGAGACTTTTAACCATGGTGCTGCGGTTAGGTTTAACGAAAAAAATGGCGATCGGTGCTTCCCTGGCTGTTATGGTAATGGTTAACTGGATTGGTCCCGGGTTAGCTGGAGATCCTTTCCGCAAAACCAATCCCCGACCGATTGGTGATAAGACCGAGGCCGCTTTTAACGCTATTTTTAAACAAGGTAACTATCTAGAGGCAAAAAAATTAATTGTTGAGGCCACAGAAAAGGAACCCCAAGAACCTTTGTCCCATGCTATGCGCGCCTCTCTTGCTTTTACCGACCAGGATTGGAACACCCTAAAAACCTACTCCGAGAAAACTAAGGCAGCGGCCAAACAAATGCAGGACAGTGACCCTTTAAGGGGAAATTTGTATCTAGCGGTGGGGAGTTTTTTAGAGGGAACCTACGTTTTTCAAACCGAAGGAGCAGTATCGGCTATCCCCAGATTACAACAGGTGTTTCAGTATTTGGAAACCGCAGAAAAGGTTAATCCTACGGATCCGGAATTGAACCTGTTAAAGGGTTATATGGATTTGATTTTAGCGGTTAATCTGCCCTTTTCTAGTCCTCAAGAGGCAATTCAACGGCTAGAAACCTATGGTAGTCCCGATTACTTGGTCGACCGAGGTATCGCTCTAGCTTACCGGGATTTAAAGCAGTACGATCAGGCTTTGCAGTTTATCGATAACGCTCTGAAAGCGACCCCCGATAATCCGGAATTAATGTATCTGAAAGGTCAAATCCTAAGAATTCAAGGCAATACGGATAAAAATACCGGCTCTTTGAAACTGGCATTAGATTACTTTAATAATGCCCTGAAAAAACAGGAACAACTCCCCGAATCGGTCAAAAAACAGTTAAATCGCGAACACCGTAAGGTACAGGAGGAGATTAAATCCCTAGAAAACACCGCTAATCGTTGAAAAAAGCCTAAAAATAGTCAATATTTGTTTTTTTTATCAGTTATCAGTTTTTGAAGGCAAAAGGCAGCCGTCAAGGGTGCATCGCAGATTTGCAGGAATACCGACAATCAGCAATTATCAGTGACTCTTAGATGATGACAAATGTATCAGCAGCTGCGTGTAAGCATCCCACCGAAAAGCTAATGCGCTCCGGGGTTTGGGGGGTTCTACCCCCCAAAAGCTGGGATTGAGTGATAAAATCGGAAGTAATGCCCGATTTTAGCCGAGAGTTTCCCCGTAAAAATCCCAATTGGTAGATTTACAAAAATGAGATGCACCCGCCGTCAAATTTGGCCAAAACAGAAAATCTCCTCTTATGGTATATAAAGTAAAGGATTATTAAGCTTCGCGGAAGTTTAATAATTAAAGTTAAAAATATATTGACAAAAAAATTGGCTTGTGGTAAGGAGCAGAATTTAGCCAAACCTCCTAGCTGATTTCTTGTCAAGGGTTCACCTAAGTGTAATTGGAGATTTCATGACGGCAACGACGGATAAATTGCATGGGGAGTTGATCACCTCGATCGAGCCAGACTTTAAACTGAAAGATATTATTAAAACCATTCCCAAAGAATATTTCCAGAAAGACCCAGTTAAAGCTTGGTTTGGAGTGATTACGAATATTTTGGCGGTCATTGCGGGTTATGCAATGCTAGTTTATTCTCCCTGGTATTTACTGCCTTTAGCTTGGATTTTCACTGGTACAGCTTTAACGGGATTTTTTGTGATCGCCCATGATTGCGGTCATCGGTCTTTTTCCAATCGACGCTGGGTTAATGATCTTGTCGGTCATATTTTCCTCTTACCGCTTATCTATCCCTTCCACTGCTGGCGTTTCCTGCACGATCGCCATCATACTAAAACTAACATGGTAACTATAGATAATGCTTGGGATCCGTGGGAATTAGAAGCTTTTAACTCGGCCAATCCCTTAGTGCGTCTCTTTTATCGCGGCATTCGCGGACGTTTCTGGTGGCTTGGTTCGATCGCCCACTGGGCTATTCTACACTTCAACATCGAACAATTCAAGGAGAACGAACGGGAAAAAGCGCGCTTTTCGATGATTGTCGTTCTAGTTTTTGGAGCTATTTTGTTCCCAACCCTCATTTTCTACACTGGTGTCTGGGGATTGGTTAAATTTTGGGTGGTACCTTGGTTTGTCTATCATTTTTGGATGAGTACCTTTACCCTTGTCCATCACACAGACCCCGATATTCAATTTTTCCATCCCGAAGAGTGGAATCAAGCTTTAGCGCAACTAGAAGGGACAGTTCACTGTAGCTATCCCCGTTGGGTAGAAATTCTCTGTCACGATATTAATGTCCATATCCCCCATCATATCTCGACGGCGATTCCTTCCTATAACCTCCGCAAAGTTCACGCTAGTCTCAAAGAAAATTGGGGCAGTCACCTGAAAGAAACCGAGTTTTCTTGGGCATTAATGCAGCGAATTGTTGATTATTGCCATATTTTCGACTCCGAAACCGCCTACAAAACCTTTAAGGAAAGCGGCGGTTAAATCAGTTATCAGTGATCAGTTATCAGTTATCAGATTTGAGTTTTAAGTGACAGTATTAAATCGAAGTTTCCTACTGTCTTTTCACTGATTACTGATAACTTACCCACTGAAAAAAGATTACCAGGAACCGCGTTTACCATTGGGCATAACTGTTAACCAATTGGTTTTTGCTAGGGCGATTTGTTCTCGAGTTACTTGGGCATCAGAGAGATTAGCCCCGCAAAGATTAGCATCTTTGAGATTAGCGTAGCGAAGATGGGCGCCGGTGAGATTAGCCCCGCGTAAATCGGCCTTTTCTAGGTCTGCATAACCGAGATAGGCATTATTTAAATTGGTACTTTTGAGAATAGCTTGACTGAGATTAGCCCGGCCCAGATCCGCATTGGACAGATTTGCCCCTTGTAAATTAGCTCCTGTTAATTTGGATTGACAGAAATTGACGCCCAAAAGTTTGGCTTTGGCCAGATTGAGATTTGGTAATTCCTCTTGGGCGAAATTGCGCCGGCCGTCATTGTAAGCATCGAGAATCGCTTTTTCATCTAAGCGGGGTTTTTTCTTCAGTAAGGTTAGCTCTGTGCTGCTGCGGGCTTTACTTTTAGCAAATACATTTGTATTAGACAGTGAAAAAGCCATCTGTCCCCCCAGCAGATTATCTGGAGAGGCCTCTGGATTTTGATTTTTGGGACGAAATTTAGACTTGAGAGGGACAGAAACGGAGGAAGTGGCTATCGAACCTGAATCTTGTCGGGGGGGCTGGGAAGTAACCATTGGAGCGGCGATTAAACTTTGGGCTAGACTGTCGGCATAAGCCGTCATGTCTAAAGCATCCATTACCTCTTGAGCGGATTTGTAGCGATGACGGACAGAGACTTCCAGCATTGTTTTCAGGACTTTAGCAAACTGGGGACTCACCTTGACTAATTTTTCCCAGAGTAATTCACCTGTATTAATATCAACTTCGATCGCTTTAGGAGATTTGCCCGTGAGTAGATAGAGACAGGTAGCTCCCACCGCATAGATATCACTAGCGTAAACGGGACGCATGGCCATCTGTTCGGGGGGGGCAAAACCTTGGGTACCCACGGCAAAATTAGTCAAAGCGGTTTGAGAATCGGCATTGGCCATGACGCTATTAACTGGATTTTTGACGGCCCCGAAGTCAATCAGAACCAATTTTCGGTCTGTTTGCCGACGAATTAGGTTAGCGGGTTTGATATCCCGATGAATTACCTTTTGCTCGTGGACATATTGCAAAATCGGCAAGAGTTCACTTAAAAACTGTTTGACTCCCGCTTCGCTAAACGGTCCGCGTTTTTTGACCTCTTGGTGCAGGTTATGACCTTTAACGTATTCTTGAACTAGATAAAACTGTTGATTATCTTCAAAATAGTCCAATAATCGGGGAATCTGCGGATGAACTCCCAGTTTGGCCAAGGTGGCCGCTTCTCGATCAAAAAGTTCCCTCGCCATGCGAAAAACATTAGCATCTTTAGAGGGAGGTTGCAGTTGTTTGACCACACAGAGGGGCTTATCTGGTAGGGACAGATCCGATGATACAAAAGTTGCCCCAAACCCTCCTTTCCCCAAAATGCCTAGGGTTTGATAGCGGTCGTGCAGCAGAAGTTTTGAACCGCAACTCTCGCAGATTAACGCTGTCGGGGCGTTTTTTGGTTGAGTACAGTTGGGATTAAGGCAGTAGGTCATCTAGAATCACCAATTGACCGATACTTTTTTACTAACACACCTTAACAATGCACTTTAAGAGATTCTCCTCAAGGGGGGTATCTCCCAAAGTCTAAAACCAGAGGCCTCAGACAATCAAAGCGCCTGTAACGCCTTTTTTGTTTGACGCTCCCCGCTCTAAAGAGACGGGGATTCTTCGTTCATTGAGTCTCCGTTAGCAAGCAGGATTTCTCCAACCAACCAAGAGGGAATCTCTCCCGAAGCGTTTAAAGTTTGCGTGCGCCCCACGCTACTTAATCCCTTTTGCAAGATGTTTAAAGCGGCGTTTCTATCTCGACAATCTGTATATCCACAATGAGGACAAACATGGGTTCGAGTAGATAGCGACTTTTGGACTTTTTGTCCACAACTAGAACAATTTTGAGACGTATTATGAGGTGAGACAGCTATAGTTAACTTGCCGTATTTGTCCCCAAAATACTCTAGCCATTGCCTAAAAACAGACCATCCTGCATCGGTTATCGACTTGGCTAAATGACGATTCTTGACCATGCCTTTGATATTCAAGTTTTCATAAGCGATTAAGTCGTTAGACTTAACTAAACGGAGTGCCACACTCTTGACAAACTCTTCTCGTTGCCTACTTACTCTTAAATGTTTCCGAGCATATCGCTTTCTAGCTTTGTGATAATTACGAGATTGTTTTTTACCCTTACGGTATTTCTTTGACTTTTTTTTAGTTAATCGGTTTAGTTGTTTTTCAGCTTTTCGATAGTAGTTCGGACAATCAATTTGATGGCCTTCGCTATCTACTAAGAAAAACTTTAATCCCACATCAATCCCAGTGGCTTTCTGGGAAGGTGTTAAAGGCTTAACCGTGTCTCTGGGGTCTAATTTAAGGCAAAACTGCACATAATAACCATCGGCACGATTCAGGATTCTTACCCGTTTAATCTGGTCTGGTTGATAGTAATTAATATCTCTAGAACCAATCAACTTAAGAGTACCAATACCTTTTTTATCTGTAAAGGTAATATGGCGTTTATCTTTTGATAGCTTCCATCCAGATACTTTATACTCAACGGAACGGGAATGTTTTTTAAACTTAGGGTAGTTTTTCTTTCCTTTAACTTTATTTTGGCAATTATCGTAAAACCGAGTAATTGCCCGCAAGGTTCTTTCTACGGCAGTCTGGCAAGCATGGGAGTTTAAATCATCAACAAATTTAAACTCTTTCCTTAATGCTGTGTTGTATCGAAATAACTCTGTTTTGCCAACACCCTGATTATCCATCCAATAACGCAG
>NZ_JAPZRB010000515.1:0-2902 GCF_027531105.1 Microcystis sp. LE18-22.4A | reverse complement strand
CTGTGAGTTAGGGATAGGTATAGCAGCTTCTTAAAAGTTGCCTAAAGATTAATCAAGTCAAGGAGAATTTATTCTCAATTATAAAAATTGAGATAGTTTGTGCCGCTTAAATAAAGAGGTTTTGATAACCAAATTAAAGCAGCTCTAAAGAGTTTTGAGTTAAAAGTTAAACTTCAAGTTTTCATTCAGGACGAATGTACTGATTAACTAATTTTTTGGGGAAAATTAGTTAACCCATCATTATAACATATAATTAATTTGCAAGAGTTCTAAAGTAAAGTGCGGTCAATTTCTGAACTATGGTAATGATCTTGATGTCTGAGATTCATATTTTCTACTTAAAAGAGAGGAAGTGAGGGATTTCCACCACCACTCCAGGGAAACCAAGGAGAGCGAGCATGGAGTGGTAAGAACTAAGAGTTTGTCTCACTTCTGACTCCTTTCCTTCACCACTAACTCTTTGATCCCGAACTGACATTAGCAATACTACCAAAAAGGTTCGGATACCTACACTATCGAGAAAGCGGGGTTATTTTGCACTATAGAGATAACGAAGGAACTGATAGGGGTGGGTATCGCCTAAAAACCGAGTACAGTTCCGATTCTAGAAGTCACTATAGTTGTATCGGAGCAGCACAAAGATTATGGGAAAAGTAGTTGGAATTGACTTAGGGACGACTAACTCCTGCGTCGCGGTTATGGAAGGGGGCAAACCCACCGTTATCGCCAACGCCGAAGGATTTAGAACCACGCCCTCAGTCGTCGCCTACGCCAAAAGTGGCGATCGCCTAGTAGGACAAATCGCCAAACGTCAAGCGGTAATGAACCCGCAAAATACTTTTTATTCCGTCAAACGCTTCATCGGCAGGAAATTCAACGAAGTTACCAACGAAGCCACAGAAGTATCCTACAAAACTCTCCAAGACGGCAACGGCAACGTTAAATTAGACTGTCCCGCCCAGGGCAAACAATTCGCCCCCGAAGAAATTTCCGCCCAGGTACTGCGGAAACTGGTGGAAGATGCCAGTAAATACCTCGGCGAAACCGTTACCCAAGCAGTCATCACCGTACCCGCTTATTTTAATGACTCCCAACGTCAAGCCACCAAAGATGCCGGGAGAATTGCTGGGGTTGAAGTTCTCCGCATTATCAACGAACCCACCGCTGCCTCTCTTGCCTACGGATTAGACAAAAAAGCTAACGAAACCATTCTCGTTTTTGACTTGGGTGGGGGAACCTTTGACGTATCGGTTCTAGAAGTGGGTGATGGTGTCTTTGAAGTTCTCGCTACCTCTGGAGATACTCATCTCGGTGGTGATGACTTCGATAAAAAAATCGTCGATTATTTAGCCGGAGAATTCAAAAAAGTTGAAGGAATAGACCTCCGTCAAGATAAACAAGCCCTGCAACGTCTCACGGAAGCGGCAGAAAAAGCCAAAATTGAACTTTCTAGCGTTACCCAAGCGGAAATTAACCTGCCCTTCATCACCGCTACCGCCGAAGGACCAAAACACCTAGATACCACTTTAACCAGAGCTAAATTTGAGGAAATTTGCGCCGATTTAATCGATCGCTGTCGGATTCCCGTCGAAAATGCCATCCGTGATGCCAAAATCGATAAATCTGCCCTCGATGAAGTGGTTCTCGTCGGTGGTTCAACCCGGATTCCCGCCGTTCAAGAATTAGTTAAAAAAGTTCTGGGCAAAGATCCTAACCAAAGCGTTAACCCCGATGAAGTGGTAGCCGTAGGTGCCGCTATTCAAGGTGGTGTCCTCGCTGGTGAAGTCAAAGATATTCTTCTGCTTGATGTTTCGCCCCTGTCTTTGGGTGTGGAAACCCTCGGCGGTGTGATGACGCGGATTATTACCCGCAACACCACTATCCCCACCAAAAAATCGGAAGTTTTCTCCACGGCAGTAGATGGACAAACTAACGTGGAAATCCACGTCCTGCAAGGGGAACGGGAAATGGCCAAAGATAACAAGAGTTTGGGAACTTTCCGACTCGATGGTATCCCTCCCGCTCCTCGTGGTGTGCCTCAAATCGAAGTGGTCTTCGACATCGATGCTAACGGTATTTTAAATGTCACCGCTAAGGATAAAGGTACAGGAAAAGAACAATCGATCAGCATCACCGGCGCTTCTACCTTGCCCCAAAATGAAGTGGAACGCATGGTTAATGAGGCAGAATCGAACGCCGCGACCGATAAGGAACGTCGTGAACACATTGAACGCAAAAATCAAGCTGATTCCCTCGTTTATCAAGCTGAGAAGCAGTTAGCCGAGTTGGGCGATAAGGTTCCCCCATCCGAGAAAAATAAAGCCCAGGCATTGATTAAAGATCTGAAAGAAGCGATCGCTCAAGACGACGATGGTAAGATCAAAACCATCCTACCGGAATTACAACAAGCCCTCTACGCGATCGGTAGCAGTATGTATCAGCAAGGGGCCCCTAGTAATCCCACCGGTGGCAATGACGACAATGGCCCCTCTGGTGGTGCTGGTGGTGGCGATGATGTCATCGATGCGGAATTCTCCGACGCTAAATAAAAATTAAGTTCATAGCTTCGGCAAGGACACAATTTACTTTGTGTCCTTTTTTCATTGCGGCTTTCTTACAGATAAGGTTGTTATACTAAATCCGTTGAGTATAGGCTACATATCAGGAGAGGCACTCATGCAAGAGGCACTCATGCACAACGGAGAATAAATAATCAGTTTTTAATAAGCGGATTTATTGTTACTGAAAATTAGGACTAAACTTAAGTAGGGCTTGCTGAATAAATCTAAAAACCTTGTTGGATAAGACTTTTGGACTTTTTTCCCCTCAAAAAGTACCAGATATGGGAGTGATCAGGGGTAAATTCAGGGACTTTTTCCCTGAAAATTAGGTAATTGACCCC
>NZ_JAPZRB010000026.1:0-4466 GCF_027531105.1 Microcystis sp. LE18-22.4A | reverse complement strand
TTGAGGGAATGAATACCAAAATAAAGCTTATTAAAAGAATAAGTTATGGATTTACCAATTTTGAACATCTTCGACTTAAGCTGTTTGCTTGCTTTAATTCATAACAAAAATTAACACACGAAAACCAGAAGAGCCCAAATTTATTTCAATGATTATTCAGCAACCCCTATTTAGGAATATATGTCAAGACAAAAAAAGTTCTCAATGTGGATGACTGATAAAGAGTATGAGCGATTAAAAGCTTATGCAGAGAAAGAAGGAGTATCAATGGCAGAGATTCCGCGGGACTATATCAAAACTTTGGATACAACGGGATAAATCCCTTAGTCTCGCTCCACAGCCGGTTCCGTTAAAACGGACTGGCTATCTCTCGCTCGGCAATTTTTTCGCTATTGACGGCCTTTGATGATGAATGTCAAGAACTCCCCAATGATTCCGTGTTGAAGGGGAGCAAAAAGCTGACAGCTGATAGCTCTTTATTGCTAACCGGACTGACGATGATCTATTCTGTATCCTAGCCTGACTCGCCAATCCCCACCGCCAAAAAAGAATAATGTACTGCGATTACCTGGTTCAAATCCTCACCGCACGCGTCTACGATGTCGCCCAAGAAACCCCCTTAGAACTTGCCCCCAATCTCTCCCAACGTTTGCACAATCAGCTTTTACTCAAGCGCGAGGATATGCAGTCGGTTTTCTCCTTTAAACTGCGCGGCGCATACAACAAAATGGCGCATTTGTCAAGGGATTTGTTACAAAAAGGTGTAATTGCTGCTTCGGCGGGAAATCATGCCCAGGGAGTCGCTTTGGGGGCGCGGCAATTGGGAACCCAAGCGATTATCGTTATGCCTGTCACCACTCCGCAAGTCAAAATCGACGCGGTAAAAGCCCGGGGCGGGATTGTCGTCCTGCACGGTGACACCTACGATGATGCCTACACCTACGCGCGGCAGTTAGAAGCGGAAAAAGGCTTAACTTTTATCCATCCCTTCGATGATCCGGAGGTAATCGCCGGCCAGGGTACGATCGGTATGGAAATTTTACGACAATATCAGCAACCGATCGAGGCGATTTTTGTCGCTATTGGTGGCGGTGGCTTAATATCAGGTATTGCAGCCTATGTCAAGCGTTTACGTCCAGAAATTAAAATTATCGGGGTGGAACCTGTGGACTCAGACGCGATGAATCAATCCCTAAAAGCCGGTTATCGGCTGCGTTTGTCCCAAGTGGGATTATTTGCCGACGGGGTGGCGGTGCGCGAGGTGGGAGAGGAGACTTTTCGTCTTTGTCAGCAGTATGTGGACGAGATTATCCTAGTGGATACGGATGATATCTGTGCGGCGATTAAGGATGTTTTTCAAGATACACGCTCGATTTTAGAACCTGCGGGGGCGTTAGCGGTAGCAGGAGCGAAAGCTTATGTAGAAAGAGAAGTAATTGAGGATAAAACCCTCGTTGCTGTGGCTTGTGGGGCGAATATGAACTTTGATCGTCTGCGGTTTGTGGCGGAAAGGGCAGAATTAGGGGAACGGCGCGAGGCGTTGTATGCTGTTACTATTCCCGAACAACCGGGCAGTTTACGGCGTTTTTGCGAATGTGTCGGCAAACGCAATCTAACCGAATTTAGTTATCGCATTGCCGATGAAAAAGAAGCACATATTTTTGTCGGCGCCCAGATCGAAAATCGCACCGATGCCAAGAAATTAGCCGAGAGTTTTGAAGCTTGCGGCTTTAAAACCCTCGATATTAGCGATGATGAATTGACTAAATTGCATCTGCGCCACATGGTGGGAGGGCGATCGCATTTAGCCGATCATGAATTATTTTATCGCTTCGAGTTTCCCGAACGACCGGGGGCTTTAATGAAATTTGTCGCTTCCATGAGTCCCCACTGGAATATCAGCGTTTTCCATTATCGCAATAACGGAGCCGATTACGGGCGCATCGTCGTGGGCATACAGGTCCCCCCCGATGAAATGAATCAATGGCAAGCTTTTCTCGATACTCTCGGCTATCGCTATTGGGATGAAAGTCAAAATCGGGCCTATCAGTTGTTTTTAGGTTAGAGTTGGCTGAATAAATCTAAAAACCTTGTTGGATAAGGCTTTTAGACTTTTTTCCCCTCAAAAAGTGCTGACCATTGGAGTGATCGGGGGTAAAATTCAGGCACTTTTTCCCTGAAAATTAGGTAACTGACTACCCCAAAATCGGTAAAACCCTACACCCTACACCCCACACCCCACACCCCACACCCCACACCCTGCCCCCACCAACAAACTTTTTCAGCAAACCCTAGGTTAAATCGCCATTTTCAGGAAGTTATCAGCAGATGAATCAAGATTTTCCCCATATTTCCGTTTTGAGTCAAGAATTAATCGCCGGCTTAAATATTCAACCCGGGGGGCATTATCTCGATCTTACCCTAGGGGGTGGTGGACACAGCCGCTTGCTTTTAGAAGCCCATCCCGAAACCACAGTAACCGCCATCGATCGCGATCAAAGCGCCCTAGAAGCCGCTAAAATTAGTCTCGCCCCCTATCTAGATAGCCGTTTAACCCTCTGGTGGGGGAACTTCGCCGATTATAATGGACAAAATAGCAGTTTTGATGGCATTATCGCCGATTTAGGAGTCAGTTCTCCCCAATTCGATCAGAGCGAGCGCGGCTTTAGTTTTCGCCACACGGCAGCCTTAGATATGCGGATGGATCGCTGTCAATCCCTGACGGCAGCCGATATTATCAACCATTGGCACGAAAAAGAATTAGCAGATCTTTTTTATCAATACGGAGAAGAACGTTTATCTCGTCCTATTGCTCGCTCGATCGTCCAAAAACGTCCTTTTACTACCACTACAGAATTAGCGGCTGTCATCGCTAGTTCTGTACCCGCTAGTTACCGTTATGGGCGTATTCATCCGGCAACGCGGGTTTTTCAAGCCCTACGCATCGCTGTTAATCAAGAATTAGATTCTCTCCAACAATTGTTAGATCAAGCCCCCCACTGGCTAAAATCCGGGGGAATTATCGCTATGATCAGTTTTCATAGTCTAGAAGATCGTCTGATCAAGTATGGCTTTCGCGAAGATAATTCGTTGAAAATTATCACGAAAAAGCCGATTATCCCCAGCCGGGAAGAACAAGCTAAAAATCCTCGTTCTCGTTCGGCTAAACTAAGAATAGCCCAAAAGATAGAATCAGAGGTTATCTGATAGCAGTTATCTTAATTGGTTCTTCGGTTTGTCTTATGCAACGTACAGGATTATAAGGAATGAAACTTTTATATAGAAAGACATTTGGCGATTTTTGTCAATTGTTTTTGATCTAGAGCGAACTAATCAATTAAGTCTCTTGCCAGATAAGGATTTAGTCGATTTATGCTCCCCTATCGAACCATACCAAGTAACGAAGAGCCTCTTAATTGTGAGGTACAAACTCTCTGGTTTTGGGGAGTCGTTATCTTGATGAGAAAGGCTGTGGTAAAGTAAAAACCAAGAAAAAAAGCCGGTATTTATTCTTGAAAATCATTGACTAAAATAACGCAGTCCTTTTACCAATCTTTCCACTGCCGCTAAAGCCGTTTCTGGAGATAAAGTCTGCAAATGATCCCGATGAATTTGATTATAACTAGATCGCACCAGTTCTTCCCAAGTACATTCCCAATTTAAACTTTCTCCCAGAAGTCCTATTTGGGGAGATTGACAGAATCGATCAACAAAGGCTTTTAACCAGAGCGGACGGACAATAAAACAGTCATCTTGAAGAAATAAATAGGGTTTGCTGAATAAATCTAAAAATCTTGTTGGATAAGGTTTTTAGACTTTTTTTCTCTCAAAAATTGCCGACCATTGGAGTGATTGGGGGGAAAATTCAGGTACTTTTTCCCTGAAAATTAGGGCTCTTCGTTACTTGGTATGGTTAGATCGGGGGACATAAATCGACTAAATCCTTACCCGACAAGAGAGTTAATTGATTAGTTCGTTCTAGATCGAAAACAATTGACAAAAATCGCATCAATGTCCTTCTCTATAAGGGTTTCATCTCTTATAATCCTGTCCGTTGCATAGCACAAACCGAAGAACCAAATTTAGTTGGCAATTTTTCGGACATCGAGTCCTCAAATTGCCGCCCCCTGCACCTTCCCCACTGGTGCGTTGCTGAGGGTGGGGACTGATGCAGGTTCGTTCAACTCGACTTGATATTAACGAAAGAAATTTGTTGCGACAAAATCGCCAACAGCTAACCCCATTTCAAAAGAATCAATACAAGCCTCACGGACGTGAACCCCGCCAAAAATACGGCCGATAGCATCTTCCATTCCCGCTTCATGGAAGCTATCGAAATTACGAACGACACCGGGAAGTTCTTGGGAGACAGCACTAAACACATAGTTGTCTCCAAAATATTCGGTCATCACTCCAGCAAATGCTCCCCCCATGGCAGAATGCCCTGACATATAATCCGGGAAAGG
>NZ_JAPZRB010000528.1:0-18581 GCF_027531105.1 Microcystis sp. LE18-22.4A | reverse complement strand
CGGGGATCGGGGGAAAATTCAGGTACTTTTTCCCTGAAAATTAGGTAGTTGACCACCTCAAAACTGGTAAAACCCCACACCCCACACCCCACACCCCACACCCTGCCACCACCGAAAAGCTTTTTCAGCAAACCCTAATTATCAAATATGACCCAACGGGAGACATTCTCTATATCAATAAATGCGCTCCCTATCCCGAACAAGAATCAGAAGAATGAGGAGATGATATTATTGTGAGAGTCAACCCCCAAACCGAAGAAATCGAAAACCTAGAAATCCTATTCTTTTCTCAAAGAATGCAAGAAAAAAACGAACTCCAACTCCCCCTCATCGCCAATCTCCGCTTGGCAGGTTAGACAAATTAGGTAAACTCAATGGCTAAAAAAAACAGCAACGACAACGGTAAAACCTTCACCACCCAACAGGGACTTAACAGCTACATCAAAGGCATCTGCGACATCATGCGGCGTTCCAACTGTGCCGGTGCTTTACAGTACGTCCCCGAACTCAGTTGGCTACTGTTCCTCAAAATCCTTGACGACACCGAACAGCGAGAAGCGGAAGAAGCGGAAGCCGTGGGGGACTCTTTTGCCGATTCCATCCCCGAACCCTACCGTTGGCGAGATTGGGCCAACCCTGAAGGCAACCGCCGCCTTAACCTGCAAATGGGGCAAATGGGTCAATTTCTGCCCTTTGTCAATGAAGAAGTCATTCCCTACCTCAAAAGCCTCAAAAACAAACCCCAAGCCACCCCCCGCCAAAAAATTATCAGTGAGGTCATATCCAGTGTCGAACGAGTCCGCATCGACACCGAAACCAACCTGTTAGACATCCTCGATAAAATCCACGAAATCGACTACATTGACCCTACCCACATCTTCCCCATCTCCCAAGTTTACGAGGGATTGCTGTTGAAAATGGGAGAAAAAAACAACGATGGCGGTCAATTCTTTACCCCCCGAGAAGTCATCCGGGCAATGGTCAAAGCCATCGCCCCCCAAGTAGGAGAAACCATCTATGACCCCTGCTGCGGTACGGGCGGATTCCTGGCCCAATCCTACGAATACATCCGCGATTTCCTAGCAGATGACATCACCCCCGAACAGCTAGAAACCATCAAACTAAAAACCTTTTACGGAAGGGAAAAAGAGAACCTCATCTACCCCATTGCCCTCGCTAATTTAGTCCTACACGGCATCGATTACCCCCACCTCTGGCACGGCAACACCTTAAACCGAGAAGTCATCTATGGCGACCTGTTCCAAGATGCTCCGCCCCAGTTCGATATTATCCTCACTAACCCCCCCTTTGGCGGCAAAGAACACAGGACCGTACAGGCACAATTTGCCTATAAAACCAGTGCTACTCAAGTCCTATTTTTACAGCACGTTATCGATAGTTTGAAACCGGGGGGACGCTGCGGTATCGTCCTAGATGAAGGGGTGTTATTTCGCACCAATGAAAATGCCTTTGTCCAGAGCAAACGAAAACTATTAAACGACTGTAACCTCTGGTGTATCGTTAGTTTGCCCGCGGGGACTTTTGTGGCTGCCGGTGGGGGTGTTAAAGCTAACATCCTCTTTTTTACTAAAGGTAAACCCACTGAAAAAATCTGGTATTATGACCTGTCCGATGTCAAAGTTACCAAGCGCAAACCCCTGATGATGAATCACTTTCAGGAGTTTCTAGAACTATTACCCAACCGAGAAGATAGTGAGAGAAGTTGGACAGTCACCCGTGAAGAAATCGAAGCCAAAAACTTTGACCTCAAAGCTGTCAATCTTAACACCAAAGTAGATGAAGATAAAAGCACCGCCAAGGAATTGCTAGATTTTATTGAGGAGAAAGGTAAAGAAGTTGCTCTAACTCTATCAGTGCTGAGAAAGTGGCAGCGGTGAAGGTCACTTATAGCTTTATGAAAAATTTTTAATAAACCTAGAGTTTTTAAATTGAGTAATCGATAACTTTCTCACTTTTATTGTCAAAATCAGTGAGTAAGGTCGCTTTTCTCGGTTTTAAATGTACCGTTTGTTCTGGTTGTAACTGTAATTGCTTGTATTCCTCACGATTGAGATAAGCCACCACCATTTCCCCATCGGCTAACATTAATTCTACTTGTATTTCCCAGCCTAAATGAATAACTCTTTTTACCACTGCCCAACTATTCAAACCATCTTGTTCGGGCATAATTTCCAGGTCGTGGGGACGGATAAAAACGGTGGAATTATCACCCGGATGATGTCCATTTCCTAATCCTGCTAAACTGGGTAAGATATTCACTTCCCCAATAAACTGCATCACAAAAGGTGTGGCAGGATGATCGTAAATTTCGGCGGGAGAACCCACCTGTTCAATTTTACCATGATTCATCACGACAATCGTATCGGCTACTTCCATTGCTTCCTCTTGATCGTGGGTAACAAAAACACTGGTAACGTGAACTTCTTTATGTAAATTTCTCAGCCATACCCTTAATTCTTTTCTGACTTTTGCATCTAAAGCTCCAAAGGGTTCATCTAATAATAATACATTCGGTTGAATGGCTAAAGCGCGGGCTAAAGCTACTCGCTGCCGTTGTCCTCCCGATAATTGGGCGGGATAGCGATCGCCTAATCCTTGTAATTGAATTAATTCTAATAATTCCTCAACTCTTTTCTTAATTACTGGCGATTTTTGCTGGCGAATTTCTAGACCAAAAGCAATATTTTGACGGACAGTTAAATGTTTAAATAGGGCATAATGTTGAAAAACAAAGCCGATATTTCTCCGTCTAGGATCCACATGGGTGGTATCTTGTCCGTTAATGATAATCGCGCCACTGTCGGGAGTTTCTAATCCCGCAATTGAACGTAATAAGGTGGATTTTCCCGATCCCGATGGTCCGAGGAGGGCGACTAATTTACCTTCAGGAATGGTTAAACTTATATTATCTAAAGCCTGAAAATTGCCGAAACGTTTAGAAACTTGCTGGATGGTAATACTCATATTTTTAGGTTTTTTGTAGAACGTAGGTTGGGTTGAAGCATGAAACCCAACGCCCGCTCATATTTTTAGGTTAATTGTAGTTAGGTAGTGTGAATTTTGTGGGCGGTTTTACGTTCGAGAATTTCTTTGATAATTAAAGTAACTCCCGCTAGTAAGGCGAGAATAGCAGCCGCACTAAAAGCGGCAGGAGTTAGATAATTTTTATAGGCCTGTTCTACGAAAATTGGCAGGGTAGCAGTTCTCCCTAAAATACTGCCAGAAACCACAGAAACCGCCCCAAATTCTCCCATCGCCCGGGCATTAGTTAACAGCACTCCGTACATCAATCCCCAACGAATATTGGGTAAAGTTATGCGCCAGAAAATCTGCCAATCACTTGCCCCTAAAGTGCGCCCCGCTTCCTCTTGTTCTAAGCCAATTTCTTCTAAGACTGGGATAACTTCTCTAGCGACAAAAGGCATAGTAACAAATATAGTTGCTAATACCATTCCGGGTAAAGCAAAAAGTATTTTTATATCGAAAAATTCTAGGAAAGAACCTAACCAACCATTGCGCCCATAGAGCAGTACAATCATTAAACCCGCTACCACGGGAGAAACGGCAAAAGGTAAGTCAATTAAACTAATTAATAAAGTTTTGCCACGAAATTGATTGCGAGCAATTACCCAAGCTGCACAAAGTCCAAAAATTGTGTTTAAAGGTACAGTAATTAGGGCAATAATTACTGTTAATTTTACCGCTTCGATAAAGTCAGAAGTTCCCGCCGCTTCTAAAAAAGCTTGGAATCCATTGCGAAAAGCATAGTAAAATACTGCCGCTGCTGGAATAAATAATAATAGTGCCAGATAAACAAGGGCGATGATAATTAGTAGGGGTTTGTAATCCCACTCTTTCGGTTTAGTTGATTTTTTTAGACTCAGCATTTTTGATCTGTCTCCAGTTATACCCTAATATTTTTTACTCTTTACTTAACTCTGTATTTTTGCCCCCATTGCTGCAGGAAATTAATT
Source organism: Microcystis sp. LE18-22.4A (assembly GCF_027531105.1). NCBI lineage: Bacteria > Bacillati > Cyanobacteriota > Cyanophyceae > Chroococcales > Microcystaceae > Microcystis > Microcystis sp. LE18-22.4A. The sequence goes on along the minus strand of NZ_JAPZRB010000528.1, from coordinate 14,586 downwards.
ACTACTAACATGAACAAAGAAACCAGTAATAAAACCATGCCGATTACTGTCGCACCTGTGTAATCATATTCCTCTAGTCTTTGGAAGATTAAAACTGGGGCAATTAAATCCTTAAAGGGAATATTAGAGGAGATAATAACTACGGAACCATATTCACCGATCGCTCTGGCAAAACCGAGGGCAACTCCTGTTAAAATAGCGGGTAGTATTGTGGGAAAAATAACTCGCCAGAAGATTTGCCAAGAGGAAGCACCGAGGGATAAAGCCGCTTCTTCTACCTCTTTTTCCATTTCCTGTAAAACCGGCTGTAAGGTGCGGACAATGAAGGGTAAAGCGATAAATAACATCGCCACAAAAACCCCTAAAATGGTAAAGGATATCTTAATGCCAAAGGGGGCAAAAAATTGACCGAGCCAACCGTTATCACTGTAAACTGTGGCTAGGACTAAACCGGCAACAGAAGTGGGTAAAGCAAAGGGCAAATCTACACAAGCATCGACAATTTTTTTACCCGGGAATCGATAACGCACTAATACCCAAGCGATAATAGTGCCAAAAACTCCGTCAATTAATCCGGCGATTAAGGAAGTAAAAAAAGTGACTTGGTAAGCGGATAAAGAAATCGGTAAAGTGGCAATGCGCCAAAATTCGGCAAAACCAAGAGTTAGGGATTTAGCAAATAGTGCCGCCGCCGGTAAAACCAACAAAACCACTAGATAACTAATGGTAATTACCCAAGGAATAGAAACTTTTTTCAGGGGTTGACTGGGAGATAAAGATAATTGTGGGTTAGCCATTGTTTATTATTGCTAGAGATTACCAATTGTCCGCTTCTTCAAGAACTTGTGCTGAATCATACCAAACTTCTACATCTAAATCTGCCAGATAGGAAAGGGCATTTTCTATCCCTTGGGAGTTGCCTTGTAGTTGTAGATCGAACCAGCCATCTTGATTATTATTTGCCGCTAACAAAGCGGAAAATATATTCACTTTTAGACCAGGAAAAGACCCTAAACGTGCTATAATTGGCTCGTTAATATATTGTTTAGGAATCCGAATTTTTATTCTTCGGGACGTGGGGCGATCGAGTCCTGATTGATCGAGATGTAAGTCACTTTGGGGATGATTAATAGTTTGCCATTGAGGTTGATTATCCATGGGTTTCCTCCTTAGGATTTACCAGCTTTAGTGAGAATTTTATCGAACAAGGCTCCATCATCAAAGAATTGCTTTTGTACTTTATCCCAACCGCCTAAATCCTGCACGGTAAAGAGATTTTTTATCTGAGGAAATTTACTCTCAAACTCTTTAAATACCGTCGGTTCAACGGGACGAAACCCCACCTGAGCAAATTCTCTTTGGGCTGCGGGAGTAAATAAAAACTGCACAAAAGCCTCGGCCACTTTTCTCGTACCTTTTTTATCCACATTGGCATCAACAACCGCCACGGGATTATCAATAGAAATATTGTAATCGGTGGGAACAGTGTAGGACAACTTCTCGCCTTTTTGGTTAGCGAGAATCATCTCATTTTCGTAATTAATCAGCACATTTCCCTGGCCTTGTTTAAAAAATACATCACTAGATTCGCGAGCATCTCTAGGTAAAACTGGCGCATTTTTAAACACTTTTTCGACAAAAGTTTGCGCCGCTTGTTCACTGCCTCCCGCTTGCGTCACCGAACCCCAAAGAGCGAGAAAATTCCAGCGCGCTCCGCCAGAAGTCTTGGGATTAGCGGTAATAACTTTAATATTATCCTTGGCTAAATCTGACCATTTATTAATTTTAATATTGGCATCACGAGGAACAAAAGCCACTACAGATTTATGAACAATAGAGTCATTGGGAGCTTCTTTTTCCCAACCGGGTTGAATTAATCCCGCTTGCTCAATTTTCTTGGTATCCAAAGCTAAAGCCAACGCTACCACATCCGCTTCTAAACCATCGATAACGGCACGAGTTTGGGAACCGGAACCACCATAACTCTGTTCAAAAGTTACCTTTTGCCCCGTTTTTTGTTGCCATTCCTCGACAAATTTGGGAATGATTTTTTCGTAGGCACTTTGGGTGACAGCATAGGAAACAAGCGTCACAGTCACGGGTTTTTGGCTGTCATTGCCGCTATTGGTGGGGGATGGGGTGCAGGATACCAGCGTTCCCCCCGTCAGGACAGTTGCCACGAGTAGGGATAAACAAGACTGGGATAACTGCATCGGCGGCGCTCCTGAGATTTACTCTAAGGTTGTATCTGTTTTCAGGTCTATTTTAATCCTACAGCACAGGAAACAAAATTTCAATACATTTATAAAACAAATTGGGAATAAGGTGATAACAAGGGAAACTGTGAGAAGATGGAATCAGTGCTACATCTAGGTTTGAGACTATGGGCAAGAGCGTCAAAGCCAAAAAAACAACCCTCCTACAACAACTGATTAACCAGAGTTTTCTCTTTCGCGGACTAGAGGAAGCTTGGTTAAGTCAGTATCTCGATGCCGACAATCTCAAGCTAGAGACGCTATTTTCCAATCGTCCCGTCTATACGGCTTTTCTCCCCGATGAATTTCTAGATGTTTTGTATGTGATTTTGAATGAGGGTGTAATCGTCGTCCGCAGCACTCCCCTCGACCGGATTATTGCCATTACCTACCCCGGTGGCTGTTTTGGCATGAGGAGTTTACCCTTTAGTTATGGTTTAGCCAGTCGCGCCTTTCCCTGTTTGGTGGAATCCTATAAAACTACCCACGTCCTGAAAATTCCCTTATCGGCGCTAGAAAAGATTTACAACGATAACCAAAGTTTTCGTCAACGGTACTGTTTGTTATTTGAATTACAGCAAAAATTCGAGTATCATTTGCTTAATTGCAGTAGCTATCCACCCCAAGCTGTAGCCACTTTACTCAGAGCTTTAATCTATCAAGAAAGAGAATTAGGTAGTCAACCAGATGCCGAAAATATCTATACTTTTGATTTATCCGTCGATGTGATTGCTCGCGCTTGTCAACTCAATCAACGCACCGTCGAACAGGTATTAAAAGGATTGCAAACCGTGGGATTAATTGCCTCAGAATCGACGGGGGATTTAATTCGGGTACTAGATGCCGAGGGTTTAAAAGAAGTGTACAGTGCCACCCGGGATAAAGTTAATTGGTGGCCCCTAAGATAAGTGGAATTTGCTGAATAAATCTAAAAACTTTGTTGGATAAAAATTTTAGACTTTTTTCCCATCAAAAAGTACCAGCCATTGGAGTGATCGGGGGGGAAATTTAGGCACTTTTTCCCCGAAAATTAGGTAATTGACCTCCTCAAAATCGGTAAAACCCTACACCCTACACCCCACACCCCACACCCTGCCCCCACGCAAAACTTTTTGCCGCAAACCCTATTTACCCTTGCAATTGACAGCGCTTTAAGGCATCTTCGGCAGCCGCTTTGGTGGCATCCTGTTTTCGTTTACCCTTACCTGTACCGTAGAGAAGATGATTAACCCGCACTTCGGCAGTAAATTCCCTAGCGTGGGGGGGTCCTGTCACATCAATGATCGCATATTCTGGATTAGAGGCAAAATTGGCCAGGGCCCACTGTTGAAAGAGATTTTTAGCATCGATAAAAGATGACGATTCCGATTGTTGAGAGACTAAATGAGAGGCTACAGGGATAAAAAGCCCGTGCAGATAATTTTTAACCGCATTTAACCCCGAATCTAGATAATAAGCTCCAATTATCGCTTCAAAAGTGTCCGCTAATAGGGTAGGATTCGATCGCCCCCGATCTTTAATTGCCCCCTTACCCAAACGCATTAACTCCCCCAGGCCGATTTCAAGGCCCAATTGCGCTAATTGTTCTTCTTTGACCAAATTTGACCGCAAACGGGTTAATTCTGCCTCATTCATGGCGGGATATTTTTGATACAACAGTTCGCCCACCAAAAAAGCCAAAATCGCATCGCCCAAAAATTCTAGGCGCTCGTTATTTTCCGTCAATTCCGACTGTTCATTGACATAGGAACGATGGGTTAAAGCTTGGGTGAGAAGGAGAGCATTTTGAAAAGGAGGCAAACAAGACATTACAGAAATGATCAAGTCAAGAGCATTTCTTATCTTAATCCGACCCCACCCCGAATAGATGAGACGAACGATCCTTTTTTTACTGTTTTTTCCGGCTAGTTTAGGCATAATCTCCCAAATCTTCTCACCGGAAAACCTATCCGCTGCTATTCTTGCCCTAGGTACCCTGGGGATGTGTATGGAACAGGCACGCATGGCAGCGGTGGACTTGGGAGAAATTGCCCAATTTCAGCAAAAAACCAGCGATCCTCGCCTCGATCGCTTTTTTATCGTCACAATTAGTACAATTGTTTTGGAATTATCGGGCTTTTATCTGGCTGCCCTCTGGATAGGATGGGGAGCTTTAATAGTTTTAGTCAGTCAAATTTGGTTTCATTGTTTAGCCAAGATTCAACTGCAGCCAACCACGGAAAAAATCATTGACCATGGCATAGGGCCACGTTTACCCATCTTACTCGCTGACGGAATCGGGATAATCTTCGTGGCTTTCTGGTTAGCCAAAATCGCCCCCCTAATTATGGCCATGACTTTAACGACAATGTTATTAATCTACGGATCTATTAAGTATCTTTTCAGAACTGGGGAGGGGAGAGAAAGGAACCTCCAGAGGCTGCAATCCCTATAAATGGGCGCTCAGAGACTCTGATGCGGTTTAAATTCAGTACAGCTTACCACAACCGACAGGGAGGCGAGTGGCATCAGCGGGTATTTTATCGAATAAAAAAGAGATTTCAGGTTAAAAATTAAATAAAGAGCATAAATAAGCTTAAATATGCTCTTTAATGCCCAATTATGCGCTTGTTTAAGTGATGACAAGCTAATTATCCTCTAGTCTTAGTTAAAAACTAATTAATAAGTATTCTCAATTAGTTGAGGCGATTACTCTAGCTGCGATCCAAGATTCATGCTGAAAAGCCTTGATCTTCAAAGGCTAAACTGGCTAAAAATACTGATGTATCAAAGGATACCGAGCAACTATAACAATTATTAACTTGACTTTATTGAGAATTATTCTAGACTAAGACTTAAAGCTTATTGCATATTATTATCAATAAGCTTGGTTCTATTTTCGTTAAAAGATGCCATGCAGACCTACGATAATCCTCAGATCAAGTACGACTGGTGGGCAGGAAATGCCCGTTTTGCCGATAAATCAGGCTTATTTATCGTTGCCCACGTTGCCCAAGCTGCTTTAATCGCTTTTTGGGCAGGAGCCTTCACCTTATTTGAAATTTCCCAGTATAGCCCCGATATAGCCATGGCAGAACAGGGCTTAATTTTACTGCCGCACCTGGCCACTTTAGGCTTTGGAGTCGGAGAAAAGGGGCAAATCATCGATATCTATCCCTTTTTCGTGATTGGCTCAATTCATCTGATTTCTTCGGCAGTTTTGGGAGCAGGAGCCTTATTTCACCTGTTAAGAGTCCCAGAAACCCTGAAAGATTCCTCCGGTCCGGGGAAAAAATTCCATTTTGATTGGAGTGAACCCCGACAATTAGGAGTTATTCTCGGTCATCACCTGCTCTTTTTAGGTATAGCTGCATTATTATTAGTGGCCAAAGCTATGTACTGGGGGGGATTATACGACGCAACTATCGGCGCTGTCCGAGTCGTTAGTGAACCAACCCTCGATCCTTGGGTTATCTATGGCTATCAAATCCACTTCGCTACTGTGGACAATCTCGAAGATTTAGTCGGTGGTCATATCTACGTCGGTTTAATGTTAATTGGGGGCGGTATCTGGCATATTATCGTTCCCCCGCTCAAATGGGCGAGAAATGTGCTGATTTTCTCCGGAGAAGCCATTTTATCCTATTCTTTGGGCGGAATTGCCCTCGCTGGTTTCGTGGCCGCCTATTTCTGTGGGGTAAATACCCTCGCTTATCCAGTCGAATTTTACGGGCCAATTTTAGAAGTGAAGTTAGGAATTGCTCCCTACTTTGCCGACACGGTGAAATTGCCCTTTGGAGTGCATACGGCGCGCTGTTGGTTAGCTAATGCCCACTTTTTTCTCGCTTTCTTCTTTTTACAAGGTCATCTCTGGCACGCTTTACGCGCGATGGGTTTTGACTTTAAACGAGTAGAAAAAGCCTTAAATGCGATAGAAGCCTAGTTTTTTCAAGGAAGATTAGGATAAATTATCGATTTTCCTAATTTTCCCCGCTGATCAATCTTTCTAACTGTCCCTTATGCCTTACTGTACCTGTTGTAACACCAAATTGCTGCATCACATTGGACGCTCTCGCTCTTATTGGTACTGTAGTTCTTGCCGGCAGGAAATGCCAGTTTCAGAGGGAGAAAACTGTAATCAGGGGCTTTATTCCCTATCAAGGAGAATTAAGAGTTAAACTCACTTATTTCGCAACAAGGACAAATTTTATGGCAAAAATTGGCTTATTTTTTGGCACGCAAACCGGCAAAACCAAAACGGTGGCGGAAATGATTCAGAAAGAATTTGGAGGTGAGGCAATTGTAGAATTACACGATATCTCCTCCGCTTCTACCGAGGATTTTGCCCCCTACGATGCCCTGATTATCGGTTGTCCCACATGGAATATCGGCGAATTACAAAGCGATTGGGAGGGTTTTTACGATGAATTGGATGACATTGATTTCGTCTCCAAAAAGGTCGCTTATTTCGGGATGGGGGATCAAATCAGTTATGCGGATAACTTTCAAGATGCTCTGGGGATACTGGAAGAAAAAATCGCCTCCCTAGGGGGTAAAACCGTCGGTTACTGGCCGACAGAAGGTTACGATTTTAACGAGTCGAAAGCCCTAAAAAATGGCAAATTTGTCGGTTTAGCCCTCGATGAAGACAACCAATCCGATTTAACTGAACAACGGATCAAAACCTGGGTCGCGGGACTTAAGGGCGAATTTGGCGTTTAGTTAGCTATCAATCAGTTATCAGTTATCAGTTACCAGTGAATAGTATTAAGTGGCTAGTTCGCAGCTTTCTTTTCACCAATTACTGATTACTGTTTACTGATCGCTAAAAAATCCCCTATATCCTTGATTATTATGTCTCGATTACCTGATGCAGTTTGGATTAATGTTAACCCCAGTTTTCGCCGTTTTGATCGCCCGGTGTTGGATTGTTTAGCCAGGGAAATTGCGATCGCTGATTGGCAATACTGTCAATCTATTGATGAGCCAGCTTCTCTTGATATCGTCTTGGTATTACTACAAGATTATCTGAAACAATGCGATCGACCACTGCATTTAGTCGGCCACGGCACGGGGGGATTAGTAGGATTACTGTATGCGCGTTGTTATCCAGAAAGGGTAAAATCCTTAACTTTGCTCTCTGTGGGAGTCTATCCGGCGATCGATTGGCAAGCTCATTATTATGTGCTATCAAAATTACTGCCTTGTTCTCGTCAAACTCTGCTCAATCAATCGGTTCACAATCTTTTTGGTCATCAATCCTGCGCTTTAACCCAAGAATATCGCTATCTCTTGGAAGAGGATTTATTATTGTCCCTTTCTCCCCATAATCTCTATCAGAATGCCCATTTCGCCCCGGGGACAGTTCCCGTACCCCTGTTAGTCTGTGGGGGAGATATCGATACGGTAATTGATCGGCATTTATTGCAGGGATGGCAACCCTGGTTAAAGTCAGGCGATCGCATTTGGAGTTGTCACAAAGGACGTTATTTTTTCCACTATTCCCACCCCTACAGCGTCAGTCAAGAGATTTTTAGTTTCTGGCGATCTCTAGTTCCACAGGAATTTCTTTCTGAGCAAACTGTAATTAGGGTCTGCTGAAAAAGTTTTTCCTGGGGGTAGGAGTCGGTCGTCAGGAGTCAGGAGTCGGTCGTTTCAGGCTTTGTTGCCCTTGTTTTTTGTACCAAGCGATGTACCACAAGAAGGATAATGCAAGGTTTTTGAAAGTCCCAATCCTATTTTCTTGCACTAACATCGGACTTTAACAGGTCAAAAGCCTTATTTTAAAAGGGTTTTACCATTATTCAGCAAGCCCTAATTATTCCTTAATTGACAAAAATCGAGATTTATGTTAAGGCTAATACCGCTCTTTTGTCCGATCGCAATCTGGATAACGCTGCTGTTCTTTTTTACTGCTCTTTTTCTTGCTGTTGCCCAAGGGCGCCGGCAGTTGCAAAAGCTGCATCGAATTCCCTGTAGTCGCTGTGTTTTTTGTACTGGAGATTATCGCTTGAAATGTGCGGTGCATCCAATGCGTGCCTTTTCGGAAGAGGCACTCGATTGTCGGGATTTTGAGCGAGAAATTCAGGAAAATCAGAAAATGGGTTTCTTGAAGAAACCTGTTTTCTCAGTTTCTTTTCTCGTCATCATAACCTGGATTCTGGCTGTTAAGTTGAGAATATCGTCGATAATACCTGCTTTTTAAAGTAGGGAGACTTCCAGTTTGAGCGGTAAGCTATCAGCGTTGAGCTTGCCGCTAGAGGATTTGAGCGCATTTTTCTCTCAGACATCAGCCCTCCTTTGCTACAATGATAATCATTATCATTTTAGCAGACAATGGTCAATCAGATTAAGTCCCCCCGAGCAGAAAGCCCCGTTATCGAGGAAGATTCGCAAAAAATCGTAAAAATACGCCATACTTGCGCCCATATCTTAGCGATGGCTGTACAAACTCTCTTTCCTGAAACCAAAGTCGCCATTGGTCCCTGGACAGAAACGGGATTCTACTACGATTTTGATCGCCCAACACCCTTTACCCCCGAAGATTTGGAGAAAATAGCGGCAGAAATGGGGCGAATTATCGGGAAAAACCTGCCAATTATCCGAGAAGTGCTGGAAAGAAGCGAAATTACCGCAGAAATCGAGCGCCTTAATCAACCCTACAAACGGTCAATTTTAGAGAGAATTCCCCCAGATGAAACCATTACCCGTTATTTTATCGGTAGTCCAGACGCAGGACGGAGCGATCGAGAACCCTCGTTAATTGATGGGGTTGTTTCTCCCCCGGAAGAATTTTGGTGGGATCTGTGCGCAGGCCCCCATCTCAACTCGACGGGGGAAATTAACCCAGATGCTTTCGTCTTGGAAAGTGTAGCGGGTGCTTATTGGCAAGGAGATGAAAAACAGCCGCAATTACAGCGAATTTACGGCACAGCTTGGCAAACCCCCGCAGAATTACAAAATTATCTCCAACAAAAAGAAGAAGCGCAGCGACGAGATCATCGCAAATTGGGACAACAATTAAAATTATTTAGCATCCAAGAAGATGCAGGTGGAGGCTTAGTTTTTTGGCATCCCCGGGGTGCAACAATGCGTTATTTAATCGAAGATTATTGGCGCCAAGCTCATTTAGAAGCGGGTTATCAATTTCTTTATACTCCCCATCTAGCTAATTTAGATCTGTGGAAAACTTCTGGACATTGGGACTTTTATCGCGACAATATGTTTGAGGCGATCGAGTTAGAACAGCAAAGCTATCAAATTAAGCCGATGAATTGTCCTTTTCATGTTTTAACCTATCAAAATGACCTGCATTCCTATCGAGAATTTCCCCTAAGATGGGCAGAATTAGGCACAGTTTATCGTTACGAGCGATCGGGGGTTTTACACGGATTAATGCGGGTGCGAGGTTTTACCCAAGATGATGCTCATATTTTTTGTTTGCCCGAACAAATTGCCGCAGAGATTCTAGGAGTTTTGAACTTAACCGAGAAAATTCTCTCCGATTTTGGCTTTACTAATTATCAGATAAATTTATCGACTCGCCCCAGTAAATCCGTGGGTAGTGATAGTGTTTGGGAATTGGCAACGGCGGCTCTAATTGAGGCCTTAAATGCTAAAAAGTGGGACTATATTGAGGATCAGGGAGGTGGGGCTTTTTATGGTCCGAAAATTGATATAAAAATTCAAGATGCGATCGGTAGAATGTGGCAATGTTCCACGATTCAGGTCGATTTTAACTTGCCAGAACGCTTTGATATGCAATATGTCGCTAGGGATGGTACTCGGGAAAGACCGATTATGATTCATCGAGCTATTTTTGGCTCTTTGGAAAGATTTTTTGGTATTTTAATCGAGAATTATGCGGGAGATTTTCCTCTCTGGTTAGCACCTATTCAAGTCCGTTTATTACCCGTTAGTGATGAACAGCAGCATTATGCTTTAGGGGTGGCAATGCAGTTAAAACAAGCTGGTTATCGAGTGGAAATCGATAAAACTGGTGAGCGTTTAGGTAAACAAATTCGTACAGGAGAACTAGAAAAAATCCCTGTCTTAGCTGTGATTGGAAAACGAGAAGTTAGCAGTAAAACTCTAAGTGTTCGCACTCGACAAGGGGGAGATTTAGGTTCGATGACGCTGGCAGATTTATTAGGAAAAATGCAAACAGCGATCCTATCTAAAACTAATCTCTGAAACTTTTGTATAAACCAGCAATAGTGGAGATCGATCCCTTTAGGGCGAATTTAACAGGGTTGAGAAAAGCCTATTTTCTGTCAATTAATTAACTTACAAGTGGGTTAGCTGCCATGAGTTCTTTGATAATTCCTCTCTCCGATTCTCTCCCTTGCTTGCCTAAATCGGGAATGCCTGTGACGATCATTACTGGTTTTTTAGGGAGTGGAAAAACTACCTTACTAAATCATATTCTTGACAATAAAGAAGGGTTAAAAGTTGCCGTATTAGTCAATGAGTTTGGGGATATTAATATTGATTCTCAATTGCTTGTTTCCATCGATGAAGATATGGTAGAATTGAGTAATGGCTGTATTTGTTGTACAATTAATGATAGTTTAATTGAGACAGTCTATCAGGTCTTAGAAAAAGAAATCCCCGTGGACTATCTAATCATTGAAACCACAGGATTAGCCGATCCTTTGCCAATTATCCTCACTTTCTTGGCCACGGAATTAAAATATCTGACTCGCTTAGATTCTATTATTACCCTCGTGGATTCTGAAACCTTTACTGCCGATCATTTTGATAGTAACATTGCCCTTAGTCAAATTCGTTATGGTGACGTGGTAATTCTCAATAAAATAGATCGAGTCAGTGGCAAAAAATTAGATAATTTAGAAAAGTTTATTCGTCGAGAAAAAGAGGGTATAAGACTCCTAAAAAGTAGTTATGGTCAGGTTCCTTTGGGTTTATTGTTAGATTTAGGTTTAACTAAAGAAGAATTGTATAAAAACCAATTTAGAGACTTTCAAAAAAATCGCCCAATCTCCAGTGATAATCAATCTCCTGAAGACTTTAATTTTGTCTCCTTTGTTAGCGATAAACCATTTAATCTAGATAAATTTGAACCTTTTCTCACGGAAAAAATGCCGATAAATGTTTTTCGAGCAAAAGGGATTCTCTGGTTTCAACAAAGCGATTTAAAACATATTTTTCAATTAAGTGGACAGCGTTACGATCTGCAAGCAGTAGAATGGGACACTGTACCCAACAATCAATTAGTTTTTATCGGCAGAAATTTAAATAAAGAGGAAATCTTGACACAACTAAACGAATGCTTGGCCAGTTCTCAAAAAATTAAAAAGGACAAACTATGAATAGACCTCTTGCAGAAATCAAAAATCGTTGTTAGGGTTAGGAGTCAGGAGCCAGTAGTCAGTAGTCAGGAGAATTAAGAATGAATAATAATCAATTAAATGGTCTATTTACAGATTTTATGCCATTTAATCCTTATTTTTGCCGTTTTTGAACTCTCAAAAATTAATTATGCAAGAACTCTAATAATTTATGGATAAAAACTTTAAAATTTAACGAACCCTCGATCCAATGGTTTTACGTCTCTTTGTTCTCCAAGTTCATTATCGCAAACCCTTGCACTTTACGGAAGCGGCGATCGATTAAGGGAACAATTAAAAACGAGGGGAATTACCTTAGTTGATTTACCCGATGGACAAAGCCAATGGTATCCTAGAGAAAAGAGCCATAACCATGATTAATATCTCAAGAAACCGCCAATTTTTCCCAAAATAACCTTGCTAAGTCTAGAAGATTGGTTAAAGAAGATTACTTGCCCCAATCTAACTTATGCTAGAATGATTATCATTACCACAATAAAGAAGGAGCAAAATGATTATCGTGGTGACGGGGGGTATAGCTGCGGGAAAAACCCATTGGATTCGCCAACAAATCGCCCAAAGCAAGCAGCCAAGTCTATATTTTAGTCCCCAGACGGAAACTTTTCCCATTGATCACCTCACTTTACAGAGTGACTTTCCCCAGTTGTCCTGTGTTTCTAGGGAAGAAGAAGACCTTTTGAGCAGTTTATCCATGGAAAACACGATCTACATGGAAGTACCATGGCATTTAGACACGCAATCCCTCGAAAGCTTTCTAAAACCCCTCAATTGTCATCGGGTAGCGATTACGTCTCCAGACGAAGAAATCCCCGAAGGACAAGTTCCCGTCGATGAAATTGTCATCAGTCCCGTCAAAACAACAATAAAAGGCGATCAATGGTTAAAAAAACGAGAAATACAGATTTATAGAGCCGTTTTAACGGGAGAAGTCCTCGATTTTTCCAGTTTAACTACCTTTTGGACAGAATTAACCCAAGGGGCCTATGGGGAAGTGCTGCGGGTTAAAAGTATCTTCGATATCATCGATGGTCAGTGTATTTATGGGGAATTTATGGATGAATGGCCAGAAAAAGACTTTCAAAGCTTAAATTTCCCCTTAAATCTGGATGGGAGACCGAATCGCTTCAGTGGGATTGAAATCGTCGGTCGCAATCTCGATAAACCGATAATTGCCGATACCCTGAGTGATTGTTGTCTGTCCGATGAGGCACTTTTGTATTATCAACAACAATTTCAAGAATCTTTAGAGCCAGAAATGGAGTTAATCTGATGAAAATAGCCGTTTTATCCTGTATTCATGGCAATATGCCCGCTTTTAATGCTGTTTTGCAAGATTTAGACCAACAGGGTTGTCAAGAAATCTACTGTTTAGGGGATTTGGTTGGGTACGGACCTCATCCTAACCAAGTGGTGGAAAAAATCCGTCAACTGGGGATTACCACGGTACAAGGGTGTTGGGATGAGGATATCGTTGAGGGATTAAATGCCTGTGAGTGCAGTTATCCGTCGCTTTTAGCAGAAAAACGCGGTAGATTAGCTCATGAGTGGACAAATCAAATAATCACCCCAGAAAACCGTAATTATTTGTCAAAACTGCCCGAAATTTTTAAGCTAGATCACCTCTGTTTTGTCCATGGTAGTCCCCAAAGTAACCATGAGTATCTTTTAGCCGAAATGGACGCTTTTACGGCTTTAGAACGGGTTTTATCGGTAGATACAGAGGTTTTATTCTGTGGACATACCCACATCCCCTACATTCGCACTCTCGACGCGGGAAGCTTGCAAATAAAAGTGTATCAACCCGATGGGGAACAGTCGCGGCAATTTACCACACCGGTTAAACGTATCATCAACGTGGGATCGGTGGGAGAACCACGTCACGGTCGTCCAAATGCCACCTATGTGATTTACGATCGAGAAACGGCAGCGGTACAACTGCGAGAAGTGGCCTATAACTATCAGGAAACCTGTCAGGCTATTTTAGCATCGGGTTTACCTCCTATTTTCGCTTGGCGATTGGCTAAGGGTCTAGAATATGCGGAAAAAGCCGATGATCCGACTCATGTTTGCGAACGTTAATTTGTGATAAATCAAGAAATTATGTGGGCAATTTTAAGCGGTATTCAAGGCAATTTACCAGCCTATCAAGCGGTCTTGGAAGATATTCAGCAACGGTCAGTTACTGTAGAAAATTTATATATTTTAGGAGATTTTATCGGCGTTAATCCCGATAGTGAAATGCTGGTAGAACAAATACGTTATCCCACTAAAAATAACTTATATCCGCAGGTTTGTCGGGGATGGTGGGAAGAACAATGTCTAATTTTACACAGTTTAGGAGCCACAGGAGAACCGACGGAATTAATCGATAAACATGGAATTGATAGCACTAAACAACTCTGGGACGCAGTTTCTTTGGAAACGGTGCAATGGTTACGAAATCTCGATTTTGGTTTTGTCGAGTTGGATTGTTTATTAATTCATGGCAGTAGTGTCAGTGTTAGTGAAGAATTAACCCCCGATACTCCCCCATGGCAAATTTTAGATCGACTGCAACGGGTGGGAGTTAATAATCTATTTTGTGGTCGTGCGGGAAAAGTTTTTGATTATTCTTTACAGTCTGCTAATTTAACCAGCACTGTTACTACTTTAGATAAACGGCAACCAAGTCAAACTTTGACGATTCAAGATAAGCGTTTAATTGGGGTTGGTAGCGTTGGTAAAGAATTAAATAAAGCAGTTTACACTCTCTATAATCCTAGTAATAATTGCGTGGAGTTTAGAACCGTACCTTATTAATCTTTCAGAGATTAATTAGGGTCTGCTGAAAAAGTTTTTCCTGGGGGCAGGGTGTGGGGTGTGGGGTGTGGGGTGTGGGGTTTTACCAGTTTTGAGGTGGCCAATTACCTAATTTTCAGGGAAAAAGTGCCTAAATTTCCCCCCGATCACTCCCAGATCCAGTACTTTTTGATTGACAAAAG
>NZ_JAPZRB010000183.1:0-6744 GCF_027531105.1 Microcystis sp. LE18-22.4A | reverse complement strand
TCGAGAAAAGCCTCAACTCCAATCCCCGCTTGGGATTTACTTCGAGAAGCCCAAAATCGCTGAAACCCAGATAGATCAAGGAAAATCATAAATCGAGGTTAACCCTTTGTCCCGTAATGGTTTGAGCCTTTTTTGCTGACCGAAAACGCCTAAGTCCCACTAGAGTTATTTTACCAGCTTTTTTCTCCCCACTTCCCCCACCCCGACCTAGGGTGTTGATTGGGAGCGGAATGCCGCCAAAATAACTCATACACTTTTTCTCTGATTAAGATCAAGGGTACTCTGTACCGGCGATTGCCTTCCAGAAAAGTTATTACCAATAAAAGGTTGACTTGGAAAGGAATAAATACAGCGTTGCTCCTAAAGATGAAGTGTAATACTATTTTTCAAAAGTAATGGCAGAGATGGTTAATTAGGGTCTGCTGAAAAAGTTTTTCGTGGGGGCAGGGTGTGGGGCCACGAATAAAGAAAAATAGTATCAGGCAATGGCAGCGAGAAAGGAAATTCTATCATCATTTATTTATTTATTTATTCATTTATTTATTTATTTATTTATTTATTTATTGGTTCATGCTTCGATTTCTTTGATTGCTTCATCAATTCCTTCTTTAACTTTGCTCAATCCAGTCAAAAAGTATTGCCAATGACCGTGTTTGCCGTCGGTATTAATGGCATTACACCAGCGTTTAGCGGCTGCTTGCTTGACTTCCCTCAGTTCGTCCCATCCTTTAGTTTCTAGGATTAAATAGTTAGATTTAGCGGTCTTCAGACGGATAATAAAGTCTGGGATATAATCGTGGTCTTCCCCATTATGAAAATAGGGAATAGTAAACCCTAAGCGTTCATTTTTAACAAAGGCTGCAGTGGCGGGATGATTGTCAATAATATAGGCGGCTGCCTGTTCCCATTGATCGGTATCAGCCACCACACAGTTAAGGTGAGACTTGACTACCTCTCTCACAGGTTTGCCGGTGAAGAAGTTAATATCATCGGTTGAACCGTTGCCTAGATGTGCCTCATATTTGGGGATTTCTGGGGCTTCTCCGGCGCCGGTATCGGGACAAATGGACTCCGAGAGTTTTTCAATTACCCAACCGTAATAGGGGGAAAGAAACAGATCGAGAATGTGAGCGGGTTCTACTACTTTAACCTTTTCAGTTAGGTAGCGATCGCATATTTTTCTTAATTGGGGAAACAAGACATGAGGGGGGGCTTGACATTGCTCGGTTTGGCAGTAAGTGCGAGTTAAATCGGCCGCTAATTCAAAGACTAATTCCTGTAATCTTTTTCCTTGACGGTAAGGGTTGAGGTCAAGGCTTTCCAGTTTGCCTGGACCAGATAGGCTATGACGACCTTGGTTATTAGCTAGAGTAGCTTTAACTTGGACTTCGGGGGCAATTTTGAAGGGGTTAATTTCTAAAGCGGCGATGGCTGTCCAATCAACGGTGACTCGGTTTTGTACGGCTTGGGTATAGCCTTTAACTCTGGGAAATTCTAGGCGATATTGGGATTTTTGCGGCACTGAGTAAACATGATAGCGTTTTTCTGGTTGAGGTTTTGCCCCTTGGGGATTAGCTTTAAAGGGAACAACTTCAAAGGGAACTCCGAAAATTGTTGAGGTTTCTTCGGCAAATTTGTTATCGTCGGTGAGGTCATAACTGCGCCTTCTTAACCCCCTACCTACCACCTGTTCACAGAGTAATTGGGATTGAAAGGGACGAATCCCAATAATATGTTTTACGGTGGAACAATCCCAACCCTCCGTAAGCATTCCTACAGAAATTACACATTTTATATCGCGACCGGGGGGGTGAAACGGTCTAGCTAATTTCTCAGCTAGTTGGGCAAATCCTTCGGGATAAATATCGCGTCCTTGATCATCTTTTGTCCATTGAGTCTTACCAATGGTGTCTAAAGTAAAGCGCATCCATTTACTTTCATCGGATTTACTTTCACCCGATTCTAATTCTTCAACTACCTTAGAATCGACTCTAATCGTGTTAGTTTCTCCCTCGGTATTACGGAGCGATCGCAGGTTAGAGGAGGGTAAATCATCCGGTTTGATATCTTCTGCTATCCATTCATAGAGACATTTAGCAATCTTGGTATTCTTACAGACAATAATAAATACAGGCGGTCTGGGATCATCGGAGGCTGCCCATTCTTGTTTAATTTGTTCCCACTGTCCCCCTAATAAGGTGATGGGATGTTGCACATATTTGAGGATAGCTTCCGGTGTAGGATTTATTCCTTTACGCCGTTCAGATCGGGTCATTTTCTTCATTAACCATTCCCAGATATTAAAGTAAGCTAAATCTGAAACGGCTGCGCCGGTGGTATCTCTAACGGGTAATTGAGGAATTTTCACTAAACCTGCTTCAATGGCATCCATTAAACTAAAATCACTGACGACCCACTCAAAGGGTTTATTAGTATTTTGTTTGGAAGATTTTAAGTAATAGGGAGTAGCGGATAGATCCACACAGCAATTAATGCCTCGATATTTGTTAATTCTATCTAAACCCTCAAGCCAAATCGTGGCTTCTTTTTCTTGATATTTTTCCGATTCTTGCTCATCGCCAGCATCATTTTTATCTGGAGATATCCGAGATATCCGATAAGCATGATGCGCCTCATCATTAAAGACTAAAATGTTACCTTTATTCCCCACTTCTTGGGTTAAGATTCGTTTAATCCAAGCGGCATCACTTTCTAAATAGCGGGTACTTTCAACTTCGACTTCTTTTAAATTTCCCTGTGCATCGTATTTTTCCCCTCCTTCAGCGACTTTTAACTGACCTAAATTTCGCTGTTGTCGATAGCTGTCTAAGTCTAGATAACGCTGTCCCCTGGCTGTGGTATTTCGTTCGCCAATTCTGACAGTTTCCTTAGTAGTGACGGGGACTCCCACTTTCACCACTTTGGCAGTTTCATTACCGGCAGTGGCAGGCGCTCGCTTTTCAAAAATATGCCAATTTGTCACCAAGACTTTACCCTGTCTCAGTTTGTCCATCAGGTGAGAGGGTACGAGGTCACGGGTGCGGTAGAGGGAAGCTTCGCCGTTGTCGGGGTTGAGTTCCTGCAATCTGCTTTTAATGGTGACATTGGGACAGACAATCAGGACAACATCGGAGAATTTAGCGTTACTGCGATCTGCTACTTTGTTGAGGATCGACCATGCTGCTAACATCCCCATCACTGTTGTTTTACCGCTTCCAGTGGCCATCTTACAGGCGTAGCGGATGAAGGCTTTCAGGGTGGTGTCAATGGGGGTGTCTTGGGGAATGTAAATCCCTTGGCGAAAGTCGGCCCGTGATTCAATCAGGAAAATGATGGTTTCTACTGCTTCTTTTTGAGCAAAAAATAGGCGATGTTCTCTTCCTTCTCGGTTCCAATAGTCCAATAGTTCTAAGGTGGTACGACTGACCCCGGGATAGTTTTCGTTTCTCCATTCTTTGACTTTGTTCCTGATGCGGTTAACCAAGGTCATTTCATAACCAGGGAAAAATTCATCGGGGGGTGAAAGTTTGAGAACTTTTCCTAATTCCCATTCGCTGTCACCTTCCCGGGGGGGATAGACAATAGCTGGTCTTCTCCCTTCTTTTAATTCCGGTTCATAACCTTCTCGGATGAACCAATAACGGGAGGGTTCATCAAAAGGTGAGTTGAGAATCGGTTCGTTGACTTCGTAGGACATAGGGTTATTTAGGATTTTTTTCTTATGTATTAACTCAAGGCAAACTCGGTTAAACTGCGTTTATAGGGAGCCTGAAAACCTAAGACTATATCTTGTTTGGGAACACCAGCCGCGATTAATTGATTGGCAATGCCGATTTCTGTTCCATCTCTTTGAATCCAGATTTTGTCATCTTTTATGTCAAGATGAATAATCACACCATAGATTCGCTTTTGCTCTTTCCACCCAATATTTAAGACTTGGTAATGATGGCGTTTTGTGTCAAAAATAAGTTGATTTTCTGTGTCATTTTTGCCGTTATTAACTGAATGTTGGGTGAGAATGTCTTGAATCAGTTGAGAGTAGTTTATTCTTTCCATAATACCACCTCTTGTTTGAGAGAATTAAAGATTAAGAGTTTAATTTTATATTCGGCTACAGCGTCTTGAATAAATTGACGAGAGAAAAAGTCCTCATAGGTATCTTGAGGAATTGCTAGATAAAGAATCCTTTCGGGTTGTTCCTGTTTTAATGCTAACCGATAATTGAGGATTTGTCCTAATGCGAGATGAAATTCGGTAACTTCTGATGCGCCTAAAAAAGATTTAATCTCTATGGCAATTTTTTGACCTGCCTTTTCGGCGGCAATTAATCTTTCCGCGCCTAAGTCGATGTAAAATTCTACGTCATTGACTTTCAGATAAAGGGGATCATGGGTGATATTCCAGCCATCTTTTTCGAGGGCAATACACACGGATTGATGAAAAATATCTTTGGCTGACATAGAATTTTCTAAGTATAAGCAAGCTCGATAAACGGCTGATTTAACTTCATCAAGGGTTCATCAAAAGGTGAGTTGAGGATGGGTTCGTTGACTTCGTAGGACATTTCGATTTTTGATTTTTGATTTTTGATTTTGGATTGATTAATTTTCTAGCAGGTTTTGAGGTTGTCTCATATTAACTCCTTTTTAAGCAGCTCGAAAAGGAATATTCTCAAGGATGACTTGGGGTACATTTCCTGTTCCTAAAACATCTTTAGCGTCGAGAATTTCAATGCCAACTAAAAGATCATTATCACCAAGGTTTAAGGTGATTTCATCGTTTAACTGAAGATTTCGACATTCATGTTTTCCCTCTACAAGTCTAATATAAAGGGCATCAATTTCTGCATCGTAGCTAATTTTCATTTTGTCTCCTTTAAAAATAGTAGGTGTAAACAGTAATGACAATCAATTCTTGTTCTGTTTCTGTAACAATGGGAACAACTTTTTTTAGAGGGTAAAATTTTCCTTGCCAATAGGAATTAGTCTGAATTATAGTCTGATATTTATCCCTTCCTTGTTTGGCACTTTGTCGAGTCCCATAACGAATTGCTCCAATAATTTCTTGTTCATTTGTTCCTCGTTCAATACATTGTTCTCGAGCGTGTTTTGTTAATCTAATTGGTTTCATTGTTGATTTTTAAGCAACTCTCTAACCACTAATATTTAAGCTATGAGTATCCAATAGTAATCTCATTAGATATAATCCTTAAAGTCCTCTAATGGTTCATCAAAGTCATCACCAATGGAAATTATATTTTTGTCACTACCAAATAAAGGAGGACGTTTAGGTATGGTTTGAGGTGATACTAATTTTACCATTGGTTGATTATTTCTGGTAATAATTATTTCTTCTCCTGTGGCTGCTTTTTCTAGGAGTTGATTGATTTGCGGTAAGGCTTTATTTATGTCGATAGTTTCCATTTTGGGTACACTTCATCAAGGTTGTTCATCAAAGGGTGAGTTGAGAATCGGTTCGTTGACTTCGTAGGTCATTTTCTAATCAAATATCTTTCGTCTAGTTTAGTTATGCCATTGGGAAGTGTTTCTATAGGCCATTTATCTGGGGGCAAGTGTGCAGTTTTTTCTAAATATTCCTTAAAAATCGTATTAGCTGAGTCACTGCACAGAATAAAGAATAATGTAAATTTTTGTTCTGTAGATTTTTTTAATCCTATGTATAGATTCTCCTGTATCCACCTCTTATTTTTATCAGGGAATATTTCAGATGATCCAGGATACCAACCAGTATAGCCTACCGGATTCACCACCAACCATAGATGTTCATCGGAGTTTATTTTTCTGGATATTGTTCCCTTTACTGTTATTTTGTGATTAATAAGTTTTTGGTCTTTGGGAGGATCAGTAATTGTTCCTGATATATCTTTTTTGTGTGAAAGCCATATACCAAAACTCACCCCCACCCCAAATGCAGTACCAAGCATCGTTAAAAAAGTGATAAGGATAGTTAAAAATTTTTGCCCATCATCTAAAGCATTTAGCCACTCAAATATTTTAGCTACAAATTCTGTTTTACCTGGAGGAGGAGCAGTCATAATAAATCATCCTACAAACTTTTAACCACTAACAACTCATTCCCCCGGTCATCAATCACCTTAACGGCAATTTGCCGATGTTCTCCCACTGCAAAAGCTGCGCTGGTTGTCCCTGCTAGATGTTCCCAGACTGATTCCTCATAGGTTCCCTTTAAAGCTTTTTTAATCGAATCCCAAGCACCGGTACGGGGGAAAAATGCCTGATTGACGTGGAAACATAGGCCATTGTAGTCAGTATCGAGAAACCAAGCGGGGACATTCTTACCCGGTTCCGAGTCCACTTTCATTGTAACCGGGTCAAACACATCCAACCCCAATAACTCCACTTGATATTTACCCTCAGGGATGGGATTAATCCTAATCTCTGGCAGTCCACAGACGCTGAATATCTGGGAACTCCTCATGTTTTTGAGTAAATCCCCCATCAGCAGGTCTGGAGTTGCTTGGATGTAAGTCGCGGGAATCCCCACCGTATCCTGACAGTTTTCTACAAACTGACGAGCGCTAGGAGCGATCGCAAAGCCAAGGACGAACAGATGAGCGTATTGTTTTTGACATCCTCGCCGCCCTAAAAGTGCGGCGATTCCTAAACCTCACGATTTAAGTTTCTGCTTCCACCACCGTCGCATACCACAGTTAAAAAACCATGTACTGTCTTACACAGAGTCCACAGACTTTCGCCCCATTTC
>NZ_JAPZRB010000003.1:0-4297 GCF_027531105.1 Microcystis sp. LE18-22.4A | reverse complement strand
CTCCACACCGTTTCGAGTATTGATCGAGGATTCAAGTATTATGTCTATTTTTGTTGGTAATCTCTCTTACGAGATTTCCCAAGAAGATCTGGTCGATGTCTTTAAAGAGTACGGCAAGGTTCAAAGGGTTCATATTCCCGTTGACAAAGAGACAGGCCGCAAACGCGGTTTCGCCTTCGTGGAAATGGAAAGTAAAGCCCAGGAAACTACCGCAATTGAGGCACTGGATGGTGCTGAATGGATGGGGCGATCAATTAAAGTTAACCAGGCCCGCGAGCGTGAAGAGCGCGCGCCCTTCAATGGTGGTGGTGGTGACAGAAAAAAACGCTATTAAGCTTTTTTTGTGAATAATTGTGGGAGGGTGGACAGGGTTCACCCTTTTTTGTCGGCAATTGCGATCGCAGATCCGCTCAAAACCAATAGAAATCTAAATGTCTGAGTCTCTCCAAAAGGTAACAAGTAAACTATAAAGGATATCGTCATCAGAATCTGATCGGCGATCGACTCCCGAATATATGGACAACAAAAACCCATGGAGACAACCTATACCCTAGCTGATGGGCGTGAAGCACTTCAATGCCCCACTTTAGTTGAAGATGATCGCACGGGCATGAGTCCCGAAACCCTAAAACGGGCTTTTCTGGACAATTTGTTTTATTTGCAAGGGGTTAACCGCACCGATGCCAGTCCCTACAATTACTATGTCGCCCTTGCCTACACCGTTCGCGATCGCCTCCTGCGTCGTTTTCTGAAATCCACCGACACCTACAAACAAGAAAAAGTTAAACTCGTCTGCTATTTCTCCGCCGAATTCCTCATGGGGCGGTATTTAGGCAATAATCTCGCTAATTTGGGTATTTATGACCTAATCAAAGAGATGATCGAGGAATTAGGTCTTGATTTTGAGGAAATTATCGAACAGGAACCAGATCCCGGCCTGGGAAACGGCGGTTTAGGGCGTTTAGCGGCTTGTTTCCTCGATTCCCTCGCTTCCCTAGAAATTCCCGCCATCGGTTACGGTATCCGCTACGAATTTGGCATTTTCCATCAAATGATCCAAAACGGTTGGCAGGTGGAAATCCCCGATAACTGGCTACGCTTCGGCAATCCTTGGGAATTACCCCGTCCCGATGAAAGTGTGGAAGTAAAACTGGGGGGCCGGACGGAAATCTATCACGACGATAAGGGACAGGAACGGGTACAATGGCTGCCGGAACGTCGGGTTTTAGCCATTCCCCACGATACCCCCGTCCCGGGTTACAAAACCAACACGGTTAACGCTTTGCGTCTCTGGAAAGCAGAAGCGAGTGAATCATTTAATTTTGAGGCTTTTAACGCCGGGTTATACGATCAATCCGTGGCCGAAAAAATGGACGCGGAAACCATTTCTAAAGTCCTTTATCCCAACGATAACACCCCCGCCGGTCGCGAATTACGTCTCGCCCAACAATACTTTTTTGTGGCCGCTTCCCTGCAAGATTTAATTCGCATTCACCTAAAAAGCCACAAAAATCTGCAAAACTTCCACGAAACCGCCGCTATTCAACTGAACGATACTCACCCCGCCATTGCGATCGCTGAGTTAATGCGTTTGTTAGTGGATGAAAACGGCTTAGAATGGTCAAAAGCTTGGGCAATTACCCAAAAAACCTTCGCTTATACCAATCATACCCTATTGCCGGAAGCCCTGGAACGTTGGTCGGCGGATTTACTTGGTAAACTGCTGCCCCGACATCTAGAAATTATCTATCTGATCAATCACTTTTTCCTTGAGGATGTGCGGACTTGGTTTCCCGATAACGAGGAATTATTGGGCAAATTGTCGATAGTTGAAGAAGCTGGTTGGGGTAATAAACAAATTCGCATGGCTAATTTAGCCTGTGTGGGTAGTCACTCGATTAACGGAGTCGCCGCTTTACACACAGAGTTACTGCAAAAGGACACCCTGAAAGAGTTTGCCATGCTCTGGCCGGAAAAATTCTACAATAAAACCAATGGTGTCACCCCGCGCCGGTGGATTTTATTGAGCAATCCCCAATTATCGGCACTATTTACCGAAAAAATCGGCGATGATTGGTTAAAAGACCTGAAGGAATTGCGAAAACTGGAACAATACCTTGATGATCCCGAATTCCGTCAGCGTTGGTATGAAATTAAACAGGCGAATAAGGCCGATTTAGCGGCTTATATGCTGAAAACCCGCAATATCGAGGTGGATGTTAATTCGATTTTCGATGTGCAGGTAAAACGGATTCACGAATACAAACGCCAACATCTGGCAGTTCTGCACATTATCGCCCTTTACAATCGCATTAAACAGAACCCTCAGATCGATATCGTGCCGCGCACTTTTATCTTTGGTGGTAAGGCAGCCCCCGGTTACTTTATGGCTAAGTTAATTATTAAGTTAACTAATGCTGTAGCTGAAATTGTTAATAAGGATCCTGATGTCAGAGGTCGTTTAAAATTGGTTTTCCTGCCTAACTTTAACGTTTCTTTGGGTCAACGCATCTATCCGGCGGCTGATCTTTCCGAACAGATTTCCACGGCGGGTAAGGAAGCTTCCGGAACCGGTAACATGAAGTTTGCCATGAATGGCTCCCTCACCATTGGGACTCTGGACGGTGCTAATATCGAAATTCGCGAGGAAGCAGGAGCAGAAAATTTCTTCCTTTTTGGCTTGACAGCAGGAGAAGTTTATGCTAAGAAAGCACACGGTTATGAACCGATGAGCTATTACAAAAATAATCGCGAATTGAAGGGAGTGATCGATCGAATCAAGAGTGGTTATTTTAGCCATGGTGACCAAGAATTATTCAGGCCGATCGTCGATTCTCTCCTCTACGATGACCAGTATATGCTTTTAGCTGATTATCAATCCTACGCTGATTGTCAGGAACAGGTAAGTGAAGCTTATCGCGATCGGGACAAGTGGACGCGGATGTCGATTCTCAACTCGGTTCGTATGGCCAAATTCTCTAGCGATCGCACAATCTGGGAATATTGTCAAGAGATTTGGAAAGTTAATCCAGTCAAGATTAGTTTAGAGGATTAAAAAACTCGGTCAAGTTCGGGTTTAGTCCTTGACTAGCCCGAATTCTGGAACCGTAGCCCCAAAAATGCTTTGTGAAAACGTCTAAACTATGATTTTTATGATTGTTTGATGGACTAGGATTTTAAGTTTTATACACTTCAATTATTTCTAGTTATAGTTAGGTTTTCTTTTCGGCTTGTGAACTCTTTTAAACTGTAAACTGATATTTCCAAAATTAAGCAATAATCCAATATCTAACCCATAAGCTTCGAGATAATTGATAGCTTGTGCTAAGTGAACGTCTTCAAGTTGAATAACGGCTTTTAATTCTACCATCACTTTACCTTCAACAAAAAAGTCAACTCGTCTTGTACCTATTTGATCATCTTTATAAAAGATCGGCATTTCGTGTTCTCTCGAAAAAGATAATCCCTGTAGGTTCATTTCTTTTGCCAAAGCACGTTGATAAATTACTTCTTGAAAACCATTTCCTAAGATACGGTGAACTTCCATTGCACAACCAATAATTTTACCTGTTAGTTCACTTTCAGGGTATTGGGGATTAATAAAAGTCATGGCTAGGATTTAGATGATGAAGTGAGGATTTTGATTAGATTGTCTCTGATAATTCAATGTCTAAACTATGATTAGACTCATGATTTAATGATGGACTATGATTGGGTTGTTTTTGACAATTCAATGTCTAAACTATGATTTAGAATGATTGAATGATAGACTATGATTAGGTTATCTTTCGACAATCACGACTATTTATTGTATTATATCACATCATGGGGTCGCTCTCTCGAAAAAAATCACAGTCCCTCACATAATCACAAAAATCATAGTTAAGACGATGATTAGACTCATGATTGAATGAGCGACTATGATTAGGTTATCTTTGACAATCATGAGTATTTATTGTCTTATATCACATCATGGGGTCGCTCTCTCGAAAAGAATCATAGTCCATCACATAATCATAAAAATCATAGTTAAGACGATGAATGAACAACGCGCCCAAGCTTATGTTAATTTAATAGAACAGTTGCTCGCTTGTGCTGATGATGAGGAACGAACTAATATTCTGCAAGCAAATCAGGAATTGATTGACCCCGAATTTGGCTCTTCTAGGTTCTGTGTGAGCATGGTATAATAGTAACACAGAACAGGAGGTGGGTTATGTGGATAAATTTTGATCAACTCCTCGATTTACCAAATGTAACAGTGGTCAATTATCAAAAAATTGCTCAGACAATTTTC
>NZ_JAPZRB010000349.1:0-4079 GCF_027531105.1 Microcystis sp. LE18-22.4A | reverse complement strand
ACCCGAATCTTAACCCTATTAAATAGGAGTCTAATTACCATGGCTAAAATTCATATTTCCGATCTACAGGTGAACTCTTTTCAAGAATCTCTTGAAACTGCGATCAATCGCGCGATCGAGACTCGCAACATTCAAGGCGGTATATTATCGTCATCAACAAGACTGGGAATAATAAATTGGCCTCCCATCACTCTCGGAATTATCTACAGACCGACCGCGGATTTATCTTGACGCTTGTTGTCTTTTATCAAATTCTAACAGGAGTTAACTTATGGCTCTCGAACAAGTTCACGCTTTTTATAAAAGAACTGCTTCCGATGAAGAATTCCGCTCTCGTCTTCAATCGGTCAATAGCAAAGAAGAATGTAGTCAAATCGTTAAAATGGCTGGATTTGATTTTACACAACAGGAATTTGAGGAATACACCGCACGACTTTTAGAGTCCGATCGCATGACCGACGAAATGTATGATTTAAGTGAAAAAGAACTAGAAACGGTTTTCGGGGGTGGGAAAAGAATGCCTATTGTTCCGGGCGATTTGATGGTTCGCCCGATGTACGGATTACCCATGCCCATCCCGTACGAGCCTCCCCTTTCTGACCGTCCTCGTCGAGGCGGATACGCTTGGGAATCTCTCTTTTAAATTTTGGCTCTTCTGGTTTCTGTGTGGAAATGAGGTCTATACTGATAGTTTATTTAACAAAATAGTCCTAAAAGTCTTTCCCAGTAAACATTTGACGATTTCATCAGCAAAAATTATCACACAAAGTCGAGAAGAGCCAAATTTTGCCTAGCTTGTCTCTAGAAGTTTCAACTCCTTCAACTATCAATAAAAAATGATAGTTACTTATCTCTAGTTTATAGAGGTCAAATCATGTCTCTCGAACAAGTTCACGCTTTCTATAAAAGAACCGCTTCCGATGAAGAATTCCGCTCTCGGCTTCAAGAGGCTAACAGTAAAGAAGAATGTAGCCAGATCGTGAAAACGGCTGGATTTGATTTCACACAACAGGAATTCGAGGAATACACCGCACGATTACTAGAAACCGAGGAGCGCGTGACCGACGAAATGTACGACTTAAGCGAAAAAGAGCTAGAAACGGTTTTCGGTGGTGGAAAAAAATTGCCACCTATTTTTCCTCCTTCCGATGATCAAATACTTCACTCGATATACGGATTGCCAATCAGCTACGAGCTTCCTTTTTCCGAGCCTCCTCGTCGAGACGGACGCGCTTGGAAATCTCTCTTTTAAAGTCAGCCGATCGCTTGTATCTAGGAGTTTCAACCCCTTCAACTATCGATCAAAAAATGAGAGCGATCGCCGATCTGGTAGGTTGGGTTGACGCAAGGAAACCCAACAATTCCCCTAAAACTTACCGAAAACTCAATTAGGCAAAATCGTCTTACCACAGAAGTGATGCAAGAAACTCAGATAGAGTTTGTTCGCTCCTATATTGATGCGGGTGAGTGTGGACTGACCCTGCTAAATAGACCTCTCCAATAATTGTCAAAATAAGAGATGAAGCCCTGACTAAGAGCTTATCAAAAATCTTTTCTGGAGAGGTATAATAGTGAAGAATCAACAGTTGGTAGCTACTAAGGCTGTTGATGAAGTGGATGATGTGACTAATGTGAATGACCCATATAATATTGCCAAACAAGGGGGTAAGCACTCTGGATTCTATAACGAATATGCCAAAAAGCCAGACTCTCAAATCCGAAAAGGAATTGAATCTATAAACAAGCAAATTTCTGAACATCAAAAAAAGATTGAAGCTCCCCAAAAATTTATACCTGATTTTGATAATCTTGATCCTAGACAGCAAAAAGCTCTTCCCGATAAATGGCAAAGTGACATAAATCGGCAGAGCGAGCAAAAGACTATACTAGAAGGCCTACTCAAGGAGAGAGGACTATGAATACAGAATCTGTTAACTTTATCAAAGATCATGCACTTATTCTCAAAGAAAAGTACAATGAATCCCTCGCAAAAATTAACGAAGCTGACATAAAAGGAGAGGACTCTTCTTTCTATAAAGGACAAAGCCTTGCTTATTATGATGCTCTTGATTTGATCAAGTCTCAGGTAGAAGCATTTGGTTACAACTCGAAGGAAGTCAACCTGGTTGTTCCTGAATTTGGCAAACAAGCAACTTAGCTATTAAGGTATCAGGTGCGATGCCGAAGGCACTGCGTAGCAGTACGCCTATCTTGCAAGGTTGGATTGACAACGGAAACCCAACATCATCCCCCTATTATTCTTCATGTTTTGTGTTGGGTTGCACTTCGTTTAACCCAACCTACGGATTATTTTACTGGGTTCTTCGTTACTTGGTATGGTTCGATCAGGGGGCATAAATCGGCTAAATCCTTATCTGGCAAGAGACTTAATTGATTAGCTCGTTCTAGATCGAAAACAATTGGGAACAATCGAAGCAATGTCTTTCTATATAAGGGTTTCATTCCTTATAACCCCCCTCCATTATTGCATAACACAAACCGAAGAACCAAATAAATAACTTATTTAAGTCATTTATAGCATTTCTGATTCACAAGAGGTACATTCCCGATCCTGAACAGCTTAATCAGCAAAGGTTTAAGTGTGCCGCACAGATGCGAGAAACGCTATATTTGGTTTTTTGTACACAATGATATAAATTTGAATATTTTTGAACATAAATAACTTATTTATATTTAATTTGTGATGACGAAAATCGAGGCTTTTTCAGTATCGATAATTTTTTGATGGGCTAGACTAGGAGTAAAATCCTAACAAAATTAGCTTGTTTATGTTCAACTAAGGTGAATTGAGAGGTTGACTTATATTTTTTATAGGCCTAAGATGTAGATTAAATGAGTTGATTAACTCATTCTCTAGAAAGTTTCTAAAATAGGAGAATAATCCCAATGACCAACATTTTAATTTTAGACGAGTCTTTAGTCGATCTATCTGAAGATGAACAAAAAGCTGTAAGAGGTGGAGCCGCATCATGCACCTATGCGAGTCAGACCTATTCCGAAGGTTCCACAGTCAAACAGGCGGATGGTATTTACCGTTGTCAAAAAGATGGGAGTTGGGTATATGTAAAATCTGCCTAATTTATCCATTCTCGATCTGTATGACCATTCCGACTCATCAGAAATGCCTCTCGCTCAGGGTGAGAGCATCTCAAACGCTATTGACAATTGGCCAATTTTGTGATCCGCTTGCTGTGTGAGCATTTCAAGTGATACCAGTCAATCAGAATAGTTACGAAATCGACCCATTTGGTCGATTTTTGCTTAACAATTGAGAGGGCAAATTCTCCTCAAATATTCCTGAATCGCCCTCTGGGCAAGCAACTCACATAAAGTTCATTTTGTCAAGGATTGTTAAGATGCGCTTACCCTGCCTCTTGCTCCCGAACAATTATCTCTAATTAAAGGTGCGATCAATCGTGCTGATCGCGCTCGTCGAGTAGGTCAAGGTCGTCCACAACATTGTGGCGTTAGTGGTTGGCCAAGGGACGGACGATTACCAAGAGTTGATGAGCATGGATATCCGATTAATCAGTTTTAACAAAGCTGATTTTTGATAGTTAATCTATAGGGAAAGCTACAATGTCTAAAATTTTTATCGCCAACCTGAAACTCGATCGCCAACAAAACTCACTGATTTCTCTTGAGATGGAAAGTTCGCCATTAATTCAAGCCGCTATCGAACGTTCCCTCGACGCGCGTAAAGTTATTGGCGGGATCAAAACTTGCGGATGGATATGCCCAATGGAGTTTTAACCATGAAATCCGATCGCACTTTATGTCCTAGCGCGCGAGAAAATTCCCCGGATAGCGTAATTTTCGGGATCGCGGCGGGAACCGTTGAGGAACCCCGCGTCGCCTATCTCCCGGAAATCCAACCCGTCACCGCAGAAATTCTCGCACTCGCTCAACCCGTCACCCCCACCGAAGTCTTCCGCTTCGCCGCGTCCTGCGCGGAAAAAGAATGCGTTCATTTCGATGGGAAAGATTGTCGCCTCGCGCACCGGGTGGCACAGGGACTCGCAGAAGTAACCGATACCCTTCCCCCCTGTCGAATCCGG
>NZ_JAPZRB010000123.1:0-1014 GCF_027531105.1 Microcystis sp. LE18-22.4A | reverse complement strand
AACCGCCGACACCATCGGTCAAAGCATGGGGGCATCGCGGCTGGGGTTGTCTCTTTCATCGCTGCTCTTTCAACGTAAAGTGCTTACTCTTTAACGATTATACTCGATTTGATCTTTATTTGGCGTTTAAGTCCCATTAGGCAGTGAAATATTTAATCAGATAAGCAAAAGTAAATAACTAAAAACAAAACATTTATTAAATCAAAAAAGGGTGAACATGGTAAGAAATGCGACAAATAAATTATTGCAAAATGCTAAAAAACTAAAAAGTGACGAGTTTTATACACAACTTTCAGATATAGAAAGTGAGTTGCAACATTATAAAATTCATTTTGAAAATAAAGTAGTTTATTGCAATTGCGATGACCCCCGAATTAGTAACTTTTTTAAGTATTTTGCCGCAAACTTCAAAAAATTAGGTCTAAAAAAAATCATAACATCTTGTTATCGAGAACAAGGGAGAGATTTATTTAATACAGAAGAAGATGAAAATGGTTTTTTCTTTGAATATACAGGTACAGAGAGAGAAAAAAATAAACCTATTTCCCCTGACATTGTTTACTTTAATGGGGATGGAGATTTTCGTAGTCCTGAAAGTATTGAACTATTAAAAAAGTCTGATATTGTTGTTACTAATCCCCCATTTTCATTATTCAGAGAATATGTAGCTCAATTAGTTAAATACGACAAAAAGTTTTTGATAATTGGCAATATTAATGCAATAACCTATAAAGAAATTTTCAAACTAATTAAAGAAAACAAAGCCTGGTTAGGAATAAATCTTGGTAGAGGTATTTCTGGTTTCATTGTTCCCGAACAATATGAACTTTATGGAACAGAAGCTCGTATTGACAATTCTGGAAATAGAATAGTTTCTCCAAATAATTGTTTATGGTTAACCAACTTAGACACATCAAAACGACAGGAAGATATGGCTCTCACAAAAAGATATTTTGGCAATGAAGCTGAATATCCAAAATATGACAATTATGATGGAATTAATGTCAATAAAAC
>NZ_JAPZRB010000579.1:0-17314 GCF_027531105.1 Microcystis sp. LE18-22.4A | reverse complement strand
CCTTATCTAATGTTCAAAATTCGTGCGTTACGCTAACGCTAACACACCCTACTGGACTGTTTCAGTGCGATCTTGTCGGGTGCGTTAATGAAATGTAACGCACCTTATCTAATGTTCAAAATTCGTGCGTTACGCTGACGCTAACACACCCTACTGGACTGTTTGAGCTAATTTGGTGTATTAGAAAAATGCTATAAATTCTATAATCTAAGACTTTAAGCCGAAATCTATCGCCCTATTTTAGCTGAAACAATCCACTATATTTGATACATTTATATTGCTTAATCATCCCAAAAACCTTCAGGCTTGGCTATACGTTCACCACTACCCCAATCCTGGGGATAAATTCCTTGAGCGATAAACCGATGGATACTGGAATATTGCCAATCTTGAGGATTTTCACAGAAACCATGCCGCACTGGATTGTCATGAATATAATCGCAATGTGTTGCAAAATCTTGTTCATCTCGGATTAAATGCTCCCAAAATCGGCGTTGCCAAAGATTCCCTTCTCCTCGTTTTTGCCGCGATCGAGAAACTTCACGATTAACCCCCAATGCCTGCCCATAATGCTTTGTGACATAAGTTTTGATTAATCGTAACCTTACCGAAAAATCTTGATCATCATCTGGTAACGTCCATAAACAATGAAAATGATCAGGTAATAGAACAAAAGCATCAATCACAAAAGGATATTTCACCCTAACCTTTTCGATTCCTTGCCTAAGCGCTTTTCTAGCCACATCACAACAAAGCCAAGGCTCTCTCTGATAAGTGACTTGAGTAATAAAGAAAGTCCCTCCAAATACATGAGGTCTTCGATAATTAGACATTTGGATCGTAGAGTGTATTAATGAAATGTACAACTTGAATGATAATCAACAAATTCGTGCGTTACTGGACAGTGCGATGCCGAAGGCACTGCATAGCAGATCGCCGATCTGGTAGGGTGCGTTAATGAAATGTAACGCACCTTATCTAATGTTCAAAATTCGTGCGTTACGCTGACGCTAACACACCCTACTGGACTGTTTCAGCCGTAGGGTGCGTTCCCTAATGCAGGATTTTGGGGAACGCACCATGCACATTGATTGAAGCTGTGAGGTTAGGTGCGGTGCTGCTCTTGTGGGCCCAGTTGAGGAATGTTAGCGAAGATTGCCAATGTTGAGGTTAAAATAGAGGGGCAAAAGTTGCCACAGGGTCGCTTCAATGACAGTTCGACAACCCCGCTACAGCAAAGAAGAATTTGCCCGACGTGGACACGAAGTCTACGAGTCTCAGGTACGCTCCCAAATCGAGGAAGGGAATCATGGGAAGATTGTAGCAATAGACATCGAAACAGGGGCTTTTGAAGTGGCTGACGACAGCCTAACAGCTGCTAAACAACTGTTAATACGTTTTCCTGATGCACAAATATTTGGTATTCGCATTGGACATCGTGCCGTCCATCGTTTTGGCTTTCGTTCCCCCAGTGTGTCATCATGATGATGGGGAGCGTCAATTCGCACCGAGAAGCAATTATTCAATTCGTAGTGCTAGGCGAAAATCACCAGAGGCAAGCGATTAAAGCAGTTATTGACACTGGTTACACTGGATTTCTCACGTTGCCTTCTGCTATCATTACAACACTAGGATTAACGTGGTATATGCAAGAAGAGGGAATCTTGGGCGATGGAAGCCTCTGTATGTTTAACGTATTTGAGGCAACTGTGATCTGGGATGGTCAGATCAAATCTATTGAAATCAATGAGTCAGAGACAGATCCATTAGTTGGTATGGGTTTACTTGATGGCTATGAGTTGAATATTCAGGGTTTTGCTGGGGGATTAGTGACAATTAAACCTTTGTCATAGTCTCTAGTTAGAAAAATGTCTAACAAATCACTGCACCCGACCTATGATTAGACTACTTATACCAAATTTCTAAATTCCTGACAGTGCGATGCCGAAGGCACTGCATAGCAGTACGCTATCGCTGTAGGGTGCGTTCCTTAATGCAAGTCCTACTGTTGTACCAATAGATTTTGGGGAACGCACCATGCACATTGATTGAAGCTGTGAGTCTAAGTGGGATGACGAAAGCACTGCCTAGCAGTTTGTAGGTTGGAAACGTGATTACCGCTACGCCGTTAATATACACGATCCAATTCTTGATACTACTCCAGATTCACCAGCCCAGGCTCCCTTGGGGCATCTACATTTTAATGGATGGCAAGTTAGAGGAACACTTCGTAGGGATTTTGATGCTTTTATGCTCAGGTTAGAGCAATGGAAAATATAAACGCTGTCCTATTATTTGTGATTTGAAGGGCGATCGGGTTAAACAAATGGCAAAACTCTATTCTAAAAAACCTCTAGCTGTGTGCCAAAATCTAGCGACGCTGACCTGGTGAATCGGTTCTTCAACACGATAAATAATACGATAGGGTCTAAGAATTAATTGACGGATGTTAACATCATTAAATTCTGGAACTACTCGACCTCGAAAAGGAAACAAACCTAACTCTTTAGTTTTATCGAGTAATCGTTGACCTAATTTTTTCGCTAATTCAGGATTCGTAATTGCGACATAGCGGACGATAGTTTCTAAATCACGAATAGCTTGGGGCGACAGAATTACTTTGTAGTCCATGATTCCATAATTTTTTCAACCGTTTCCACCGGCACACCCTTACCCAAGTCAATTGCTTCAAATCCCTCTTGAATAGCCGCAATAAACCTGACTTGCTCAGCTATCTCTATCAAAGAAATGTCCTCAGGGAGACGTTTAACAAGCTCAATAACTGCTTCTTTATTACTCATGGCTTAAGCCTCTGGAGTCGAATAACAGACATTTTAACATACATACACAAGGTGATCATCCGAATTTTTGAGAAACAATACTAAGGGCGATAGCTTACTGGAAAAACCCTGCGCTACTATTAGAACTAGAGGCGATCATTTTGAGGGCGACTGAGCCACCCTATAATGTTCAAATTCATGCTGGAGTCCTAACCCATGCAAGCGAAACTTTCAGAGCAAATCTCGTCCACTGATGCAGAAATTATTTTAAGACGCTTACCAGACTGGATTCAGGATGCTTTGATTGCTCGCGCTACTGAAATTGATTATCCCGTTGAAGCGATTATTGAGATGGCAATCGCCAGTTTTTTAGACACAGAGGCATTAAGTTTTGCCGACTGTAAGCCAGGGCGAGGTCAATAAGTGCGATGGCTACCGCTGTAGGGTGCGTTCCCTAATGCAGGATTTTTGGGAACGCACCCTGCTCATTGATTGAAGTCGTTAGACCGCTTCAATTTTAGGGTAATAGTTGCTAAGGTTCGCTAACCTCACCGGTGAAGCCACCTAGGGAGAGGTTTTTGAGCGCTAAAAAATTCTTTCTTCTCCATAAAAACGATAAAATCTCTATTCTGGAAGCATAAATAGACTTCAGGCAGATTTAAAGGCACATTTAAGCGGTATAAATCAAATATTTTCAGTTTTTTCAGCTAATCAAGCCATTAATGGCTTGATTTATTTGCATATAACCGAACTAAGACAGTATAATTTTTTCTTCAATGTATTGAAATTGTTTTTTATTTCATATAAAATACAATCTCAGAGAAAATACCTAGCAATCTCCCATAAATAAACAAAGGAGCCGATGACATCGTGATCCCTGATCCTAGATCCTCAAAACCGAAAACCCTCTTACCCTTTATTTCTCTAGCTACGGCTGCCGTCGTCACAACGGGAATCGGACTAACTTTTAGTCCCCTATCGGCATCGAGTAAGCTGCTGGCAGCTGCGGATAAACAGCAAGCTAAACAACAAACCGTGGAAATCACCCTGGTTTCCTACGCGGTGACTCAATCGGCCTACTCAAAAATTATTCCTCTATTCGTCAACAAATGGAAAAGAGAGAAAAAACAGGATGTGGTGATTAAACAGAGTTATGGTGGCTCTGGTTCCCAAACCCGCGCTGTTATCGACGGATTAGATGCAGATGTGGTAAATTTGGCCATCGGTTCCGATGTGGAACGCTTGCAAAAAGCGGGTTTAGTTAACCCCGGTTGGCAGAAAGAACTCCCCAATAACGCCATCGCCACTCGTTCCGTGGTAGCTTTAGTTACTCGTCAGGGCAATCCCAAAGGAATCCGCAACTGGCCGGATCTAGCCAAATCGGGGATTAAAGTCATCACTGCCAACCCGAAAACCTCTGGGGTGGCCCGGTGGAATTTTCTGGCCCTGTGGGGATCGGTAACTCGGACCGGCGGCAATGAAGCACAAGCGACCAATTTCGTCCGCAATGTCTATAAAAACGTGCCTGTACTACCCAAAGATGCCCGGGAAGCCAGCGAT
Organism: Microcystis sp. LE18-22.4A; assembly: GCF_027531105.1. Taxonomy (NCBI): domain Bacteria; kingdom Bacillati; phylum Cyanobacteriota; class Cyanophyceae; order Chroococcales; family Microcystaceae; genus Microcystis; species Microcystis sp. LE18-22.4A. The sequence continues at coordinate 12,974 of NZ_JAPZRB010000579.1, read as the reverse complement.
GTCTTCTTTAAACAGGATCAGGGGGATGTGCTGCTTAACTACGAAAACGAAGTGATTCTGGCCCGTCAAAAAGGAGAAACGGGTTTTTCCTATACTATTCCTCCGGTCAATGTTTCGATCGATCCGCCCGTGGCCGTAGTGGATAAAATAGTTGATAAACGCAAAACCCGGGAAGTAGCGACAGCTTTTGCCCAATTTCTCTTTACTCCGGAAGCGCAGCGGGAATTCGCCAAGGTGGGTTTCCGTCCCGTTAATGCTAATGTGGCTAAAGAGTTTAGTAAACAATACCCAAAAGTGTCGAATCTGTTCCCCTATACGGCGGTTGGTAGTTGGGATGCGATCCAGAAAAAATTCTTCGCTGATGGGGCGATTTTTGACCAAATTCAGCGTTAATTAGTAGTAGGCCGTCAGCCGTTAGCTAGATAGCAGAGATAGTTGATCGCTGACGGCAAAAAAACAGGCTCTCTTGGAGTTATGGTGATAAGCAAATCTTATCGAAGAAAGGACGTACGCCATACTCGAAGAAAGGGCGTACGCTATACGCCCCTACCAATCACACCACGCGCGGCGGTAGGGGCGCAACGCTTGCGCCCATAATGTGACATAGTGAACATTTTTTACCCAATGTCCAAGAGAGCAAAAAAAACAAAGCTAATAGTTAGTAACTAAAAAAAAGATGTATCTACTTGACAAAATCAAAAACGGAAGCTTGGTATTGATCGGTTACTTATTATCGCCCCTATGTTGGTGGAACGATCTAATTTTTAATCTGCCGATCGCCTACGGTTTCGGTCGTTTAATTGCTTGCTTGCACGCCGATTTTTTTCTACCAGCGGCCATGGTTGGTTATTGGTTATCTAATCTTGTGGGAATTCTGCTAATGCAATTCGGGACGAAAGAATTAATCGGTGGAGAGAAAGAAGAACGCAATTGGCAAAAAGAATTAAGAAATGGATTACTTTCCTCGACAGTTTACACTTTAGTTATTCTGGGCCTAATTCATTTTCAGGTATTAGAAATGCCCCTGTTATCCTCGATCGCCACTTTTTCCCCGTGATTCCCAAAACTTACTTAAACAATAGCTTAATTTTCTTAGCCATCTTGTTAACATCGCTAACTTTTACGGATTTAGCGATCGCTATTCGCCAGCAGCCGCAAGGATTTGCGTGGGAAAAATCCCTGATGCTATCTATTCATCAAACTGCTAATTTAAACCTAAATTTTTTGGCGATAAAACTAACGGGATTAGGCACTTATTGGGGAGTGGCCCCGATACTAACAATTTTACTGCTGATTTTTGCCCTAAAAAAATACTGGTATGGGTTCGCTTATCTCCTTGTGACCATGGCGGGAGGTTGGGCAATTAGTTATAATCTCAAGATTCTTTTTCATCGAAACCGCCCGCAATTTTGGCAGTTATTTTATCCCTTACCCCACGATTTTTCCTTCCCTAGCGGCCATGCTTTATTTAGTTCCCTGTTAGTCGTTTCTTTACTGATCCTATCTTGGAGAAAGCGCTGGTTTTTAGGGGTAGTTTTACTGGGGATTCCCTTCCTCTTGGTTATTGCTTGGACCCGTCTTTATTTAGGAGTTCACTTTCCTAGTGATATCCTTGCTTCTTGGCTTTTAGCGCTCGCTTTGTCCCTCCTAGTTCATATCTGGTGGCAACAGTTATTAAAGACACCCAAGGCGATCAGGAAATAAGTAGAAATTAATCATTAGGGTTGGCTGAATATCAGTGAAAGCTTTGCTAGAAAATGGTTTAGGGACTTTTGTTTTCAAGAAAAGTGCCAAAGACAAACGTTGATAAATCGATCCGAGGGACTCAAAACCCTTGCACTTTCCGGAGGCGATTGCAAAGGGTTACGCTTCTCAGTGTGCGAGGTTATTCTGTTATTCTGACTTCCCCTCCTGACTACTGACTACTGGCTCCTCACCCCACCAACAAACTTTTTTAGCAAACCCTAATTAGTTGACCGACTTGCTGCCCAAGAAAAATATCACGTTATACCTAAATTTTTGGAGAAAGCTAATCAAAGCCCTATAGTAATTATCGTTTGATATTCGTCGCTGACACTGAATCATGAAATCAAAACTGCCACGAGGGAAGGGTCTCTCCCTGGGACGGTTTCAAAGCCGTCCCCTTGCTTTTTTCACTTTAGTTCTCCTCTGCATTTTAACCTTTACCTTAGCCCCGTCATCGCCCCTGATGGCCACGTCTAAATCTGAGACTAAGATAGACTTTGTATCGCCGGTTTGGGTAGCACAAAATCTCAACGATCCGAAGTTAAAAATTCTCGATGTGCGGATTAACCCTTTGGAATATATCACCGGTCATTTACCGAAAGCGGTGAATATAGCCGACAATAATTTTCGTGGTCCAAACGGATTTTTGCCGGTTCAATATTGGCAAGAGGATAAAATTGGCAGTCTCTTTGCCGCCGCGGGAATCACTAATGGCGATCGAGTGGTAGTATATTCCGATGGTCGCGATGTCTTGGGGGCAACCATGGTCGCCTATTTATTGGAGCGATCGGGTTTCCGAGATGTTGCCGTCTTAGATGGGGGTTTTAAGGGTTATAAGGCTTCTGAACAAAAGGTAACGAAAGAATTCCCTAAATATCAACCAGGGAGCTTTACTGTCCGTGATAATCCCTCGATTCGGGTAAATTTAGCAGAAGTAGAGAAATTGATCGGCAAATCGGATGTGGTTTTTATCGATCCTAGACCGGAAGAACTTTTTCAGGGGAAACAGGATATCTGGCTGAGAAATGGTCATATTCCGGGGGCGAAAAATATACCCTGGCCGACTTTTACGGAAGCGAATAATCCGGATGAATCCCTGAAAAATCCTCATAAATTGAAATCTTTAGACGAAATCAGGAAGATTCTTGCCCAACGCAACATCAAGCCCTCCGATAATATTATTGTCAGTTGCAGTACGGGACGGGAAGCGACTTTACAGTATGTTGTCCTCAAACATCTGCTCGGTTATCCCAAGGTGCGAATTTATGAGGGTTCTTGGACAGAGTACAGTACCACAGATCTGCCCGTCGCTACCGGGCCAGAAAAAGCAGTCTAAAGTCAAGTTTGTCGGTTTATACTCGTTGTGTTTAACCATCTTACCCAAGATGGTTTTTTTGTTGGGGTAGGTTCCCGACGACGACTAAGTGAGGGTTTGCTGAATAAATCTAAAAATCTTGTTGGATAAGGTTTTTAGACTTTTTTTCTCTCAAAAATTGCCGACCATTGGAGTGATTGGGGGGAAAATTCCGGGGCTTTTTCCCTGAAAATTAGGTAGTTGACCACCTGAAAATCGATAAAACCCCACTTCCCCACACCCCACACCCCACACCCCACACCCCACACCCCACACCCCACACCCTGCCACCACCGAAAAACTTTTTCAGCAAGCCCTAAGTTAGACGGACGCAAAAAAACCTCGGCGCTCATCCCGAGGTGAATTTAGGAGATATGAGCTTATGTTGACGTAAATTAGCTAAGGGCGTTGATCACATAATCAATGTAGGAATTAGCTTCTACAGCAGCATCCCCAGTTAATCCGTGATTGGTTTTGATGTATTTTAAGGCTTCGATATACCAACTAGGAGATAGCTCAAAGGCGCTATTAATTTCACTCAAACCGGCGACTAGATATTCATCGATCGGGCCTGTACCCCCTACCACGAGGGCATAGGTGATAATTCGGATATAGTAGCCGATATCACGAACGCACTTGGATTTCCCTCGCTCATCGTAGGCATAGTTCGGCCCCTGGAGTTGGGTGGTGTAGGGAAATTTTTGATAGACAGCGTTGGCTGCTTCTTGGGCTAAACTGGGGGCTTTTTGGGCGAGGATTTTTACCGCTTCTAGGGTGATGGCGGCCTGACGGAAACGACCGAACGCTACTTGTAATTCAGCACTGCTGAGAAAACGGCCTTGGGAATCGGCAGTAGCCACCGCTTCGGTTAAAGGTGTCTTGGTCATCGATGGGATTGCTCCTACAAAAGTTTAATCGGATTTAGATAAGAAGGTCACAGCATCAGGAAACTGCCGCCGCCGCTCGATCGAAGTAAGAAGCGACTTCTGCTAGTAAAGAACTGCAATCCCCGCGAGTGATCCCGTTGGGATCGGCCGCTAGGGCAAGGGAAGCGTCTTTGAGCTTGAGAATTCCGGCCGCAACAGAAGCTCCCGGAACTCCCAGGGCGACGTAGGTTTCCCGGAGACCGTTCAAGGCGCGATCATCGAGGATGCTGGCATCGCCGGTGAAGGTGGCATAGGTAACGTAGCGCAGGATAATTTCCAAATCCCGCAAGCAGGCGGCGGCACGACGGTTTGTATAGGCGTTGCCACCGGGGGCAACTAAAACGGGCTGTTCTGAAAACAAACTACGCGCGGCATCGGTAACGATCGCAGAAGAATTACTGGAAAGACGATTGACCACATCCACGCGTTTATTACCATCTTTGACGAAGGCAATTAGGGCATTGACTTGATTCTCGCTCAGGTATTCCCCCCGGGTATCGGCCTGAGAAACGACTTTGGCAAAGGCATCTAACACCATAGTTTTCATCTCCTATAATGATGATTGGTTTCGGCAAAATATCGAGGTGAATTTTCTGGCTTTTCTTTATTTTTTCCGATAAAGTATCTAGGAGTTTTTTTCTTGGGACTATACTATCGTCCTTGAAAAAAATTTACTCTCCCTTGGCCAGATTTTTTTGTATATCGAGGAACAATTCTTGTTAATTGAATTTAGCCTTGATAGGCACTTCCAGACATACTTCGTTTTTGCCATGAATTATTTTATAGACCATTTTCCTACTTTTATTTATTAAAAATTGTTTCTTAAAAAAACAGCAAAAAAATAATTTTTTAGGATAAATCTCAGAAAACTTTCTTAAATGTGTAACCCGATACTAAGAAAAAGTATCGCTCTTTTCATCTCTCTAATAATTCCTTTAAGTTGTTTAAACAAATGTGCTTTTATATACCAATAATAATTAACTAAATTAAGAGAAATTTCCCAGGACAATTTTACCGATTGTGCTTCGATATACAAAAAAAGTGGCAAGGCAAAAAAATCGACAGGGATTATCCCCGCCGACGTTGTGATCAGAGGTGCCAACACCAGCATTTTGCAGTGTACTCTGACTTAAAAAGTATTGTAAAACATCTTAAATACATATATAATCAAAAATAGCCAACAAATACAAAGCAAGTGGGATTATGCCGATCGCAAGAGACATCACCCAATTGGTAGGACGGACACCCCTAGTCCAACTGAATCGAATCCCAGTAGCAGAGGGAGTAAAAGCCCGCATCGTCGTCAAACTGGAAAGTATGAACCCCGCCGCCTCGGTTAAGGATCGCATTGGGGTCAGTATGGTGGAGGACGCTGAAGCCGCCGGACTAATTCACCCCGATAAAACAATTCTGGTGGAACCCACTTCCGGTAATACCGGCATCGCCCTGGCCATGGTAGCGGCGGCCAAAGGCTATCGCTTAGTCCTGACTATGCCCGAAACCATGAGTTTAGAACGACGGGCGATGTTAAAAGCCTACGGGGCGCAATTAGAGTTAACCCCGGGTAGCCAAGGCATGAAAGGAGCGATCGCCCGGGCTGAGGAAATAGTCGAAAATACCCCCAACGCCTATAGTTTGCAACAGTTCCGCAACCCGGCCAACCCGAAAATTCACCGGGAAACCACCGCCGAGGAAATCTGGGCCGATACCGACGGCCTGGTAGATATCGTTATTGGTGGCGTGGGAACCGGGGGAACCATTACCGGTATTGCCGAAACCATTAAACCCCGTCGTCCCCAATTTCAAGCGATCGCAGTTGAACCCTCTAATAGTCCCGTCTTATCGGGGGGACAACCAGGGCCGCACAAAATCCAAGGCATCGGCGCCGGTTTTATCCCGGCAATTTTCCGACCGGAATTGATCGATGAGGTGATTATCGTCGATGATACAGAGGCTTTCGCCTACGCGCGACGGTTAGCTCGTCAGGAGGGACTACTATCGGGCATCTCGGCCGGGGCGGCTTTATGGGCGGCGATTCAGGTGGGCAAAAGACCCGAAAACGAAGATAAATTAATCGTCATGATTCAGCCTAGTTTCGGGGAACGTTACCTCAGCACGGCCCTGTTTAAAGACCTCGAAGATATCGACTAATAGGAAAATAAATTGATGGAATTTGCAACGAGGGCGATTCATGGGGGGCAAGAACCAGACTCTAGCCATGGTGCGGTAACGGTTCCCATTGATCTCACTTCCACCTATAACACCGGCTTTACTACGATTATCGATCGGGATCGAGAATAGAAACGATTTAAAGCGGGAGATGGAAAGGGCTTTGATTGGTTAGGCGAAGTTTTTATCTCATTTGATGGGTTAAACAATGTTTTTTGACTCGGAAGATTGGCAAACGATTATTTTTCGGCTCAGTATGGCTATGGCCGTCGGCTGTCTGATTGGTTATAACCGACAGCGAGGCGGTCGTCCGGCTGGATTGAGAACTTTTATCATCGTTAGTCTCGGGGCTGCCATGTTCGTGATGATTCCCCTACAAGCGGAAGGAGATGTGGGTTATGCGTCTTCTAATGCTCTCAGTCGCACTATTCAAGGGGTCGCTTCTGGTGTCGGTTTTTTAGGGGCGGGAATCATCCTACAACAATCCCATCGGGAACTAAATAAGGTACAAGTGAAAGGTTTGACTTCGGCGGCGACTATCTGGTTAGCGGCAGGATTAGGCGCGGCTTCTGGTTGCGGTTTATGGCAGATGGTTCTGGTGGGAACTCTATTCTCTCTGTGCACTTTAAGTGGCATTAAACGACTTAAGAAAAATAAATCTTTAGGCAAATATATTAAAGGTCGTAAGAAAATATCTACGATTAATCAAGAAATAAATCCATCGGATAATTCAGCATCTCATTAATAAAAAAAGTGATAAAAATTAATTTTTCTTGAGAGGGCAAAAGCTTTTATTTACTGGCTTTTACCTCGAAAAGATTATGTTTTTTCTGCAATTTATTGGTCAAAAAAATATAATAAATTTTTCATAAAATTTATTATAAACAAATACAAAACAAAAATTTTATGTGATAATATTTAGACAGAGTAACCACTTTTCTAAACAGGAGAAAATTCAACTATGATCAACCGAAATAAGAGCTTTCAAAGCCTCAAAAATCAAGTTTTCCGGCTGCTGATTTTCCTCTTAACTGTCACTTTGCTCCTAGGGGGAAGAGGAAATGCGATCGCCTTGCCGCTACTCCCCGAACAGTTGGCCGTCATCGACCGTGCCACGGCAACGGGTGGCACTGTGGTGGAACCAGTCAAGAAAAAAAATGAGGTTTCTAGCCCAAAAATTCTGGAAGATGCCCAAATTGCCTATGAAAAAGCCATCCAAGCGACAAAATCGGCTATCGATGACCTAAAGGCTCAACTAGCCGCTCCTTCTCTCGACAAGAAGATTATCGAAGCTCAACAGGACAACCTAGAGGACTTAGCGGATAATATTGACGATCTAGGGGAAAAAGTGAGTAAATTGACGAAAAAATTGACCAAATCTGGGGCTAAACTCAGTGAAACCCTGCAAAACAACCTTATTACCCTAGAAAATAGCCTCGTTAATACCTCCGAGACGATCGATATCTTAGCCGACGACACCGAACGACTCAAAGACAATGCTTCCCCTTTCCTGAAAACTCGCGTGGAAAAGACCATCGACGCGGTTAAACAGACTCTACAGGAAAGCGATCGAGCTTGGCAAGAACTGATCTCCTCGGCCACGACGGAACTGGAGAAGACTAACACCCCGAAATAAATAGGGCTTACAAGGGCATACAATCGGTCTTTTTTGGGGTAATTATCGTTTTTACCCCAAAATTATCAAATCCGATCCCTAATAGCTGTCTCCCGTCTCCTGTCTCCTGTCTCCTGTCTCCTGTCTCGACTAGGAAATTAATTTTGCACGACTACTTACCAATCATGACGCTTACCTATCAACCACCAACCCCCCATCGCTGGCACTTTGATAATCGGGCGATTTTGCCCCTCAGAAACCCTAATTTCTGGAAAATCGAGAGTGGAGTCGTGAAAACCTCCACCTGGTTAGAAGATGGAACCCTGATCGTCTTGGGATTGTGGGGACCTGGCAATTTTGTTGGCAAAACCCTAGAGAGAGTCAATCCCTATCAAGTTGAGTGCATCACTCCTGTACAAGCAGTTTCCTTTTCCACAGTTGAGAGTTATCAAATGGCAGAAATTCTGCTGTCTCATCTTCAGCAAGCACAAGAACTAAGTATTATTCGTAGCTACAAACGTACTGATGTTATGGTTGTGAAATTACTGTCATGGTTAGGCAATCAATTTGGTAAACAAACCGGTACCGGACAATTAATTGATGTGCGTCTAACTCATCAGGATATCGCTGACTTATTAGGAACCACTAGAGTCACAATTACCCGCGCACTTAATCATCTTGAACAACAAGGGGCCGTGGAACGTCTTCCCGTCCATCGTCTTCTTTTACGAGAGGAGGAAATCTGGCACTACGAGATTTAGAATGGGAAGGATTATCTCTTTTTTCAATCTATGAATTGGTTAGTAGCCCTTTTAATTACTAGCGTGACGAGTTTTGTAGCCACAAATCTCGATGATCTGATGGTGCTAATGTTGTTTTTCTCGCGACTTAATGCTAATTTTCGACCTCGACACCTGATTATTGGTCAATACCTCGGTTTTACCCTCATTCTCCTAGCTAGTTCCCTCGGTTTACTATTTGGGTTACTGGTTTCTAAAGAATGGATTGGTCTATTAGGATTTATTCCTTTGATTATCGGCATTAAACAACTTTTGTCAAGGGAAAATGAGGATTACATTCAAGAAGTAAGAGAAGATGTTAATTATTCTAAAAATCGCTCCTTTGTTCCTCGTTTTCCCTCCCAAACCTATTACATCGCTGCCGTGACCGTGGCTAACGGCGGTGATAATATTGGTATCTATACCTCTCTTTTTGCCAATAATTCCCCGATGCACGTCTTAATTATCATGATAATTTTTTATCTCATGATGGGGATTTGGTGCGCCCTAGCCTATTTTTTGATTACCCATCCCAGGATAGCTAAAGTGGTTACAAACTACGGACATAAAATTAGTCCTTTTATCTATATTATTCTAGGTATTTATATCTTAATTGACAGCAAATCCTATCGTTTATTTTTAACCTATTAACCAAGAATGCCTAAAAAATTATCTTTCAGCTAGACTAACTAATACTAAATCCTCTTTAAAAGTTATCTATGAGCTACATTGACCGGAATCAATTTTCTGCAACTTTCGACATCGCCATTATCGGGGGAGGATTTAGTGGTTCCCTCGTGACGGCGAACCTGTTACGCGACACGGGGACTCCATTATCGATCGCCCTGATCGAGCGCCGAAAACCCCTCGGTACGGGGATCGCCTACGGAACGCGAGACAGCGGCCACCTGCTCAATATTCCTGCGGGCAAAATGAGCGCCTTCGAGGACGATCCCGAACATTTCCTCCACTGGTTAGCGGATAACGGCTATCGATCGATCGATCCGGCCAGCTTCGTACCGCGTCTAGTGTACGGCAAATACATCCGCTCGATCCTAGAAGAAGCGCGCGACAACGCCATTGCCGATCACCGTCTGGAAACGTTTACCGATGCGGCGATCGATCTGGCACTCGACGGGGAAAAGGCGACGATTACCCTCAAAGGAGGCAAGAAAATCAGCGCCGCTAAAGTAGTTCTGGCGCTGGGCAATTTTCCCGCAACGGTTCCCCAACCCCTCGCGTCCCTCAATTCCCCCTATCTCCGCGACGCTTGGGAGACGGACACACTCGCCGAGCTAAAACCCGACGGGACGATTCTGCTCGTCGGTACGGGGTTAACGATGGTGGATATGGTGGTTTCCCTGGCACAAAGGGGATTCACGGGCAAAATCCACGCAGTTTCCCGTCATGGCCTGATCCCTCGATCGCACCGACCCACCGATCCCTATCCCCCGTTCCTCACCCTCGAAACCGCGCCCCGGACCACCCGGGGACTCCTAGGGCGGATTCGCGCGGAGGTAAAAACCGCCGAGAGTCAAGGTCACGACTGGCGCGCCGTTTTAAACGCCTTACGTCCGATATCTCAAGGTCTATGGCATTGTCTGCCGATAGGGGAACGCGCCAGATTTCTACGCCACCTGAAAGCCTATTGGGAGGTTCTTCGCCATCGCCTCGCCGACGAGATCGCCAGTATCCTCGATGAGGCTGTAGAATCGGGACAATTAACCTATCATGGGGGAAGAATTGAAACTGCCGAGGATAAAAACGGCTGTGTAGAGGTTACTATCCGTCAACGGGGAACGGGAAACCTCTTAAACCTAACCGTCGATCGAATTATTAACTGTACCGGCGCGGGTAACGATTACGCGACCATAACCGATCCCCTCGTCGTTCATCTTCGCCAACGGGGGTTAATCCGTCCCCATCCTTTGAATTGTGGCATCGAAACCGCGGACAACGGGGCGATTCTCAGGCCAGACGGTACGGCATCGAACACGCTGTACGCCTTGGGAAATCCCCGCAAAGGCGATCTCTGGGAAACCACCGCCATTCCCGAACTGCGTTTACAGGCGGCCGAACTGGCCCGGGATTTGTTGCGATCGCTGAAAGAGAGAATTTCTCTCCCCGCGGCCTACTCGATCGCATTCGGGCCGGCAGCGCCGATTTTCCGCCAGCTTTTCGATAGGGAATCGAGTACCTACACCTATCTGATCGCTGATTCGGGTACGGGGGAGGCGATTTTAATCGATCCGGTCCTCGAACAGGTCGATCGCGATCGGCAGATTCTTTGGCAGTTGGGGTTAACTCTACGCCAAACCATGGAAACCCATGTCCACGCCGACCATATCACCGGAGCGCACCGCTTACGGGAGTTAACCAACTGTTCGATCCTCGTTCCCGAAAACGCCGAAGTGAGCGATATCGATGGTTATGTGCGCGATGGCGACCTCTGGACCGTGGCAGGTCAGCAGCTAAAAGCGATCGCCACTCCGGGCCACACCGATAGTCATATAGCCTATCTCATCGATGAAAAACGCCTATTAACGGGGGATGCACTCTTAATTCGCGGTTGCGGTCGCACCGATTTTCAGAACGGTTCGCCGGAAGTACTATACAGGACGGTAACGGAGAAGTTATTCACCCTCCCCGACGATACGCTTGTTTATCCCTGTCACGATTATCTGGGAAGAACGGTCTCCTCGATCGGTGAGGAAAAGCGCTGGAATCCCCGTTTCGCTGGCCGCAATCGTGAGGATTTTGTGGAGTTGATGAATAATCTCAATCTACCCTATCCCAAGAAGATGACCGCAGCCTTAAGTGCCAACGCGCGGGGTGGTAAGGTGGTTTTCGTCATGGATTATCAGATATAAACGGGCAAGCGATACTCAAAAGCCGCTCGATTTCTAGTGCTTCGCTCGGAATGTGACAGATCGTCCGTGGACTCATCGTCTATGTTCGGTCAGGATAGAGCTATGGACGAAAACAAGGCAAAAATTTTAAAAGCGTTGGGTTCGTTAGTAAGACAACACAGAGAAAATCTAGGTATTTCCCAAGAAGAACTAGCGACACGCTCGAATCTAGATAGAACATATATTTCTGGCATCGAGCGCGGGATTCGCAATCCTTCTGTAACCGCTCTTGTTAGTCTGGCGAACGGAATGAACCTCAATGTCTCCAATCTATTAGAAGGCTTGGAAAACAAAGTTAATCAAACCAATGGAAAAGATCGTACAACACGGACAACGTAGACACTCAAAAGCTTCCGAAAGTTACATAGATGTTACTTTTCGATATGATGACGGTACGATTTGGGAAGGCGCGATTCCAGTTGAGTATAGACGTACTGGCGTAGATCTGGCCGAATCTTCGGCAATCGAAGAATATCTTCAGCAAGCTTTTCTATACTGTCATCCGAGTAATTATCCGAAGTGGAGACAAGAACAAGAGGTCTTCTGGTTACAGAAAGAAGCGGAAGTAACAAAATCATTCTTTGATGTACTTATCACTTTTAAATGGACTTGTGTTGCTTGTCAATTACCCCCGAATCCGAATTGGGCTAGAAGGATTCAAGATTTAAAAGAAATGGGATATACGATCGCAACTCATACATCAAAAAAATGCCCGACTTGTGGTTCCAAGAAAACGCATATTATACTTGTTCCTCTACCTCGCGGGGGAATATCTGGATACGAAGTATGGTCGTCATCCCTACGAAAGAAAATCATTGATCTGCTCGGTGGTTATGATGCTTACGAGGGTAAGACTGTTGGGAAAGATAATCTGTTACCCGACCATAAATTTCCAGAAATTCGTTGGGGAAACGATACGAGACGAGATTCATTAGAGCATTTGGCCGATACGGAGATTCGAGAACAATTTCAACTTTTGACGAATCAGCGCAATTTACAGAAGCGTGAAGTCTGCCGTAAATGTTACCAAACAGGGGATCGGGGCTATCCCTTCGGTATCCAATACTATTATGAGGGTGATGAAAAATGGCCGGATACCATTCCAAAAAGTGGAAAAGCGGCGGAAGTAGGGTGTAGTGGCTGTGGATGGTATGATTTGCAGAAATGGAGAATTGCTCTCAACCGCAAGCTATCGGATTTAAATTAGAACTCTTGCAAATTAATTATATGTTATAATGATGGGTTAACTAATTTTCCCCAAAAAATTAGTTAATCAGTACATTTGTCCTGAATGAAAACTTGAAGTTTAACTTTTAACTCAAAACTCTTTAGATATGCTTTAATTTGGTTATCAAAACCTCTTTATTTAAGCGGCACAAACTATCTCAATTTTTATAATTGAGAATAAATTCTCCTTGACTTGATTAATCTTTAGGCAACTTTTAAGAAGCTGCTATACCTATCCCTAACTCACAG